>JBDKLG010000125.1:0-11829 GCA_039795695.1 Bacteroidota bacterium | reverse complement strand
GCAAATGAGTGATGTTACTACCATGGTACACGAAGGAGGCCATGCCATTCATTCCTTCCTCGCACATGAACTGGAATTGAGTGCATTCAAAGAATATCCGATGGAAATTGCAGAAGTGGCCAGCATGGCAATGGAACTATTCAGCATGAACCACTGGCAGGCTTTTTTTGACAATGAAGAAGACCTGACCCGTGCCAAAGAACACCAGCTCGAAAGAACCATTACCATCTTTCCATGGATCGCCATCATCGATAAATTCCAGCACTGGGTTTACGAAAACCCCGAACATACTGTTGAAGAAAGAACAAGCCGATGGATGGAAATTTTAAATGAATTTTCCATCAAAAGCATTGACTATAGCGGTCTGGAAGCATTCCGTGAAATTGGCTGGCAACGCCAGTTACACCTTTTTGAAGTGCCCTTTTATTACATCGAATACGGTATTGCACAACTGGGTGCCATCGGTTTGTGGATGCAGTACCAGCAAAACCCGCAACAGGCTTTGGCCAATTATATCCATGCATTAAGCCTTGGCGGAACCAAAACCTTACCTGAATTATATTCGGCGGCAGGATTAAAATTCAATCTTTCCCCTGAACACATTAAATCCCTGATGGAGTTTACAGCAAAAGAAATGGATAAATTGAATTAACCCACCCGGTTTCTCCCTCATTATACCTGCTGCAATAAAAAACGCTACTGTTTGGTAGCGTTTTTTATTACAACTTATTTATTCTCCTCCGGAGGCTTTGGCCCCTGCGGATTCCTGTTTTGTGGTGGTCTTTGCTGCTGCGGTCTGGGCCCCTGCGAATTTCTTTGTTGTCCATCCGGCCGCGGCCCGCGGTTTTGCTGGGGTGGCCTTGGTCCCTGCGGGCGTTGCTGATTGCCCTGTGCCTGCTGAGGCGGCCGCTGTTGTCCACTTCCCTGTTGCCCCCCTCTCTGTCCGCCACGCTCATTGCCGCGTTGCGGGTTATTCCCCCTGTTGCTTCTTTCCTGATCGCGTCTTCTGCGGTCATTTTTCTCCAGGGTTTTCAAACTGATCTGCCCAACCAGGTCTACAAATGCGGGCTCGGCTTCTTTCTGTTTGCCCAATATTTCTACTGCCTGCAGTTCATCAACTTTCTGACCCTGCTGGTTCAGCTTCTTGATTTCTTTTACACGCTGGATGGTTAAGGGATAATGTTTGGTATTATTGGGAAGCACATACCACATCAGGCTTTTGAAAATATCTTTTTTAATCAGATGGGCTGTACCCATTGCGGTATCAAGTGTTTCAGCATAATCAGGAAATCCCTGTAATGCATCCAGATAGGTATCCAGTTCATAATTCAAACAACATTTTAAACGGCCGCACTGACCACTTAATTTGGTTTGATTGATGGATAAATTCTGATAACGTGCAGCTGTTGTATTCACACTTTTGAAATCATTCAGCCAGGTACTGCAGCAAAGCTCTCTTCCGCAACTGCCAATACCACCCACTTTGGCGGCTTCCTGCCTGATACCTATCTGCCGCATTTCCACTTTTACCTTAAAATCACCGGCATATATTTTGATCAGCTCACGAAAATCAACACGGTCATCTGCCGTATAAAAAAAAGTACCTTTTTTGCCGTCTGCCTGAATTTCCACTTCACTCAGCTTCATCTGAACATTGTGCTGGCGGGCAATGGCGCGACTTCTGGCCAGGATCTCTTTTTCACGCCCCTTACTGATATGAAATACTTCAATATCCCTGTCTGAACTCCGGCGAAGAATTTTTTTCATTTCTGCGCTGTTTTCGTCCACACCTTTTTTCTTCAGTTGTATGCGAACCAGCTCGCCGGTAAGGCTTATTTCTCCCACATCAAACCCACTTACGCCCTCAACCGTTACATAATCACCTTTTTCAAAATATTGTAAACTGGTATTGCGGAAAAATTCCTTGCGGCTGCCCTGTTTAAAACTTACTTCAACCACTTTACAGTTACTTTCAGGGTCACTGAAAGGAAGGTTCATCAACCAATCGTGAACGTTCAGGCGATTACAGCCGCCTGTGCTGCAACCACCATTGCTTTTACATCCTCCCGGCTTACCCCCATCTTTCGAGGAACTACATGATCCACATCCCATATCAAAACAGATAAGTTGGTTAGTAAAAAATTAAAGGGAATGTTTGGGCGGGCTGTAGTACTGCTATGATGCCGGGTTGTGTCACTCACTTGTACTTTCGGTACCCTGGGGAACAAATAAGCACACTTATGGCATCCTGCCTTCAAAATATATTGATAAGCGCAAAAACAGTTCAAGTGCATCAACTGGTCATCTGTACGGCCAACCAATCTCACACAGCCTACACAAAATTCTCTTCACAAAGCTTTTAAGACCAATAGCTGTTTATACCAGCAGTCGGTCAAATCGGCTAATTCATCAAAATTAGGGTTTTGTTCTGAATGATATGGTAGAGTTTAATGGTAAGGGCCTGAAAAAGCATTTTGGCATTGGCATTCCGCTCTACATAATAAGCAGCGCGGTCAAGCTCTTCAATAATGCCCTGTTGCTGACTTACAGACGCTATTTTATTCAATCGCTGGGCAAAATCCTTCTCCTGCTCACCCATAATCACCAAATCCGGCCCCAAAACCTTGATTCTGATGCTTTGTTCCAGCAAATGGTTGAAATAACGTAAAAACTGCTTTTGTTTCTCCCTCCCCAGTTTGCTTAGTTCTTCCGTAAAGCCAATCTGTGCCATGGGGCCGCCTTTTAGTGTTGCATTCAGCCATTCTCTTAAAAGACTCTGCCAGTCATTGTCGGCATGCTGCAGTAATTGCAAAGCTTCGCGGTAATTGCCTTCACAGATGCCGGCAATTTGGCGGGCAGTATTTTCGGCTACATTGGCCCGGCTTATTAAAGCTGCCTCAATTTCATGGTCGTCTAATCTTGGAATTTTAACCAGCTGGCAGCGGCTCAGGATGGTAGGTAAAATCTGCTCTTCATTTTCAGCCACCAGAATAAACAAAGTATTCTCAGGAGGTTCTTCAATCAGTTTGAGCAGTTTATTTCCTTCTTTTCCAAGGTATTCGGGCATCCAGAGCAGTAAAACCTTATAATCGCTCTCAAAGCTTTTCAAACTCAATTGTTTGATGATTTCACCGCATTCATCAGAAGTAATATTTCCCTGCTTGTTTTCCGCGCCAATAAACTGCAGCCAGTCGTATACATTGCCGTAGGGATAGTTCTTAATAAACTCTCTCCACTCATTAATATAGTCCGAGCTCTTCGGTTTATCTCCCGGTTTTTTAGGAATCACCGGAAAAGTAAAATGCAGGTCCGGATGAATCAGTTGTTCTGCCCGCTGGAATGCGGTTTCGCCTGCAATATTATCCGGGTGAATAAATCCCCTGTCGGGTTCCAAAGCGGTCATTCCACCAAAAAGATCCTCCACAACAGGGGCGGGCCTGGGCAATGAAACCACGTATTCTGCAAAAGCCAAAGCCAATGGTAGTGCGCCTGCACCTTCTTTCCCCAAAAACAGCAAAGCATGGCTCAGGCGGTTCTGTTCCACCATTTCAGCCAAATGCTGCTTGGTAGCAGTCTGTCCTATTATATCATTGAATAGCATCGCAGGTAGTGCAGTTTATAGCATTGGTTGAATCAGGGTAGTAAATGAATTTACAAGGGGCCAAAAGTAAAACATAATGCAAATAAAAAAGAGATGTTCATAAAGAGCATCCCTTTTCATAAAATATCATTTGTCAAATTCCGGCTTCGGCCCGAATAAGCCTGGGCTTATTTAAGAAACTTTGTAATTTCTTCACTGTCGGGTGTAACCTTGCTTGGAAAATAGGCAATCATCTTACCATCTTCATCCAGTAAAAACTTGTTGAAATTCCAGGCAATAGTGGCATCCAGCACACCATTTTTTTCTTTGCTGGTTAGCCACTGGTAAATAGGTGCAGTATCATCACCTTTTACGCTGATTTTACTGGCCAGCGGAAATTTCACACCAAAACGTGCTTTGCAAAATTCCTGAATTTCACCATCGCTTCCCGGTTCCTGGGCCCCAAAATTATTGGCAGGAAAACCTACAATTACCAGCTTGTCTTTGTATTGTTCGTATAGTTTTTCCAAAGCTTCGTACTGCGGCGTATACCCGCATTTGGAAGCCGTATTGACTACTAAGATTTTCTTGCCTTTGAAAGACGAAAAGTCAATGGTGCCACCTTCTATCGATTTTACCTTAAAGTTATGAATGGTCGGATCTCCCGGAAGGGTAAATGCACTCATAATGGCAACAACTGCGAGGGTTAAAAAGTATTTCATATGGTTGTGGTTGGTTTTAATTGTAAATAACAGCTAAATATAGAAAAGGTTTCCGATATTTTGATGAATGGATAAAGCCCCCCAATTTACCCCCCCCAACCAACTCCCAACCCCCAACTCCAACCTCCCCCACCTTTACCCTGTATACCCCACTGCTCCAATACTCAGTTTTGCCCCGGGTATTAAATTAACCAGGCTGCCACAGGCTTCCAGGGTTGCGCCGGTTGTAATTACATCATCAATTAGCAAAATATGTTGATTTTCCAGTGCTTTGGTATCCTGTAAAGTGAAAACCCCCTCCATATTCTGCCATCGGTTAACCCGGTTTTGCCTGGTTTGTGTATCGGTAAAAGACTGCCGTACAAAGATGTTTTCAGCCACAGGTTTATGCCATATTTCATTAATGCCCTGGCAAATAATGGCAGCCTGGTTATAACCCCTTATTTTTTCTTTTTTTGAATGAAGCGGCAAGGGTACCAATACATCAACTGTACAATATCTTCTGGATAGTTTTAAAGAATGGCCAAGCATCCTGCCTAAAAAATATCCTGCTTCCCTATTGCCTTTGTATTTTAGTTGTATCAGTAAATATTGCAGGAGAGATTCTTTGGTAAAATAATATAAAGCACCCGCCTGTGCAATAGGCAATCTGCCGTAAAAAGTTTTTTCTACTTCATTACCCGGCAGTTCAAAAAAGCCTGTAACCGGTAATTGGTGAATACATGCTGCACAAAGAAACTGTTTGTCTGAGAGATGGGTTGAACCACATCCTTCGCAGCAATGCGGAAAGAGCAGGGATACAAAAGGTTCAATATATTTTTTGGCCAATAAACCCATACCCAAAAATCAACAAAAGGCAATATGGGTGCAATAGGTATTTGCCGAAGGGAAATTTCAGGTAACCGGGGTAAATACCTGGTATAAAAATCGGGTATTTAAAAAAGCAATTGATAAACTTCATCCACCCTGCTTAATGCAACTACCGTAATCTGGTAAGCTTTGGGATCGAAACTTTTTTTATTGTATTTGGATACGACAATTTTCTCGAAACCCAGTTTTTCTGCTTCGGCAATTCTTTGTTCAATCCTGTTTACGGCCCTGATCTCACCATTCAGTCCTACTTCACCCGCAAAACAGATATGTGCAGGAAGCGGAACATCTTCATATGAAGATAGGAGGGCGCAAATAACAGCAAGGTCAATAGAGGGATCTTCTACTTTGATTCCACCGGCAATGTTTACAAATACATCCTTCATGCCAAACTGAAAACCGCCTCTTTTTTCCAGCACTGCCAGCAGCAACTGTAAACGCCTCAGGTCAAACCCGCTAACCGTTCTTTGGGGTGTTCCGTACACACTTTGTGTAACCAGGGCCTGCACTTCTATCAATAAGGGCCGCATGCCCTCTAATGTAGCAGCAATGGCACTTCCGCTCAATTGGTCTTCTCTTTGTGCTATCAGTATTTCTGAGGGGTTGGCTACTATCCGCATCCCTTCTCCCGTCATTTCATAGATGCCCAATTCGGAAGTACTGCCAAAGCGATTTTTCAAAGTGCGCAATATGCGGTAGGCATAATGTCGGTCGCCCTCAAATTGTAATACGGTATCAACCATATGCTCCAGTATTTTCGGTCCGGCAATCGTTCCATCTTTGGTAATATGCCCGATTAAAAAAACAGGGGTTCCGGTTTCTTTGGCAAAGCGCTGAAATTCTGCGGCGCATTCCCTTATCTGTGAAACACTGCCTGCAGATGAGTCGATGATGGTTGATTGCATGGTCTGTATAGAATCAACTATCACCAATTGTGGTTTGAGTTTTTTGATTTCCTGAAAAATGGTTTGTGTAGCGGTTTCTGTTAAGAGATAAAAATTGTCATTCACAATTTTTAAACGATCTGCCCGCATCTTGATTTGTTGTTCACTTTCTTCGCCGCTGATGTACAATACCCTGAGCTGGTTAATCAATAATCCCGTTTGTAGGAACAAAGTGCTTTTACCAATACCGGGTTCACCTGCAACCAAAACAATACTTCCCGGAACAATACCTCCACCCAGTACGCTATTCAATTCTGAATCATTGGTGAGAATTCTTTTTTCCTTGGTGCTCACCACTTCATTCAGTGCGATGATTTTGGCATTTCTTTTTTCAGTGGAATAGTTGTTCCAGTTTTCCTCCTTACCCGTTCCCTTGTTAATGATCTCTTCTGTAAAACTGTTCCATTCCGAACAACCCGGACATTTGCCAATCCATTTGGCGCTTTCATAACCACAGTTGCTGCAGAAAAATGCAGATTTCAATTTACTCATGCAATAAAGGTACTGGTAGAATTGAAAGTTCCGGTATCGATCGGTTTGATTGTTGGAAATCTGTTTTGCAAGTGATAAGTAAGCAATAATTGGTAAAAAGAAATTGGCAATAACCATGAATAAACCGGGAGAAATATCGGAATGGTATGAAATGTAAAAGGGCCAACATTGCTGTTGACCCCGTTACTTACTAACCCATTAAATTCTTCCACTAAATTACAATAATGGGGCAGATTCCAAAATTAATTTTGCCCCTGTGCAAAAAAAAATATTCCTGACCGGCACAGTTGTTCCATAACCCATTCCAGGGCTGCTGCAAGAAGGATAAACAGCTGGCATTCCTTTTTTTTGTTATAAGATGTTCAAAAACAATATATAGTATATAAATTATATAATTTATTTTAAAAAAATCAAATATGTTTAAATGCCACCAAAAATTAAATTTTCGATTTAAAAACCCCTCTTGCCTGCGAAAAATGGTAGAAAAAACAGGCTACAAATTAAAATAATATGTAATAAATAAAATTGGCTAAAATTTGCTAATAGATACGGGCTTAAAACTGAGAAAAAATGGACCTAAATATTCTGTTAACCAATCGTTAATTAAAAAAACCTTAAATTAGCACCCTTAAATATGTTGCCGTGCAGCTTTTTTGTTACTTAGGTGGTCAGAAAGGCTGATAAACGGCTCAATTTTTATTAAAAACAACAAAATGAGAAAAAAACTGCTAATGAGTGTTTGTGCATTTGCTATGACCATCCTGGTCGGCTTTGCCCAAACTTCCACTGTAACCGGTAAGGTTATGGACGACAAAGGTGCTCCGGTTGCGGGGGCTTCGGTTCTTGAAAAGGGAACCAAAAATGGGGTAAGTGCCGGAAATGACGGTGCATTCTCTATTAAAGTTAAAACAGGGGCTACCCTGGTAGTTACTGCCCTCGGTTTTGAAAACAAAACCCTTGTAGCTTCTTCCTCTAATTTACAGGTACAACTGGTAACAGATGTACGTGCTTTGAGTGAAGTGGTTGTAACCGGTGTTGGTGCAGCTACCAGTAAGAAAAAACTGGGTATTGCCGTAGAAGCGGTAAACGTTGCTAACCAGGTTAAAGTTACTTCCGGAGATGTGGGTCAGCAGCTGGTAGGTCAGATTGCCGGTGCCCAAATCTCTTCTACCAATGGTAACCCCGGTCAGCCAATGAATATCCTGCTTCGCGGTATCAATACCGTACAGGGCGGAACCTTCCCGATGATCCTGGTGGATGGTTTGGAAGTTCGTGCTACCGACCTTAACTCTATCGACGTAAACATCATTGAAAGAGTAGAAGTAGTTCAGGGTGCAGCAGCAGCATCTTTATATGGTGCGCAGGGTGCAAACGGCGTAATCCAGTTGTTTACTAAAAAAGCAAAAGCCGGTAAATTAAATATCGAAATCAGCAGTAGCGCTACTACCAATGAGTTGATCAACTCCGGTACTTTTGCTAAAGCCGATAAACACGCTTTTACCACGGATGCTAGTAATAATGTAATCAAAACAAATGGTACACCATTGGCATTTGATCCTATTACAGGCAGCTATGATGCAAACGTTCAGTACAATGCTTTGGGTACAACCAGCTATGCTGAAAAAGCATACGACAAAAACCTGCAGTATTATGACCATTATAAAATGTTCTTCCAGAAAGGTTATGTATTGAACAATTCTGTTACCATCTCTGGCAATAAAGACAAAACAGACTTTTTATTGTCGGCCTCTCATAACAAACAAAATTCCAATTTCAGGGGAAATGGTGAATTTGAGCGTTCTAACCTAACAGGTAAATTCGGTTTCGAATTAGCGAAAGGTTTGCGCTTTAGCAGCTTAACCCAGTTGGTGTATACTAAAAATACCTTGAACGACCAGTCTGGTCGCGGTATCGTATTTAGTATCAACAATACCCGTCCATTTGCCAACTACGATTATATTGATCCGGATGGAAACTATGGTGTATATGTTGGTGACGCAGCTGGTGTAAACGGTGCGAATCCTAACTTTGTGAACCAGTTTACCAGTACACTAATCAATAAAGTAGATGTTGTTCAAAACTTTAACCTGAACTATCGCTTCCCCCGCTTTGTTGAGTTGGATGCGAAATACAGTTTGAACTGGCAGCATCAGAATACTACTTACCGATATGAAGATCAGTCGGGTAATAAAAATGCAGTATTGCAGCAGTATTTCTACAGTAATTTTAATCCTAATTCAGACCCTACCGGTAAAACCACCGGAGAGATTGATAATTATCAGGATCGCACAACTTTCCAGAACTTCATCGGAACTGCTACCATCCGTACAGATTTCGACAAGGATTTCCATTTGAAAATTCCTTTGAGAACCGTTACAACTGTAGCATTTGATTACAGAAAACAACGCTATACCCAATTTGGTGCTTATGGCTACGATGCGCCAGGCTACACACCATGGAACGCAACTCAGGCTGCGGTATACAAAGTTGTTGCTGATTATGTAGAGCCATTTGTAACTTATGGTTTTCTTGCTAACCAGCGTTTTGAATGGTCTGATCTTGCAGGTGTGGCAGTTGGTGTAAGAAGCGACTATTCATCAGCTTTCGGATCAGGTGCGAATGCACAAACCTTCCCAAGAGGCGATGCCTTCTTAAACATTTCCCGTTTTAAATTCTGGGAAAACAGTAAGATTTCTAATGTGATTACCGACTTCAAACTTAGAGCAGCTTATGGTGAAGCGGGTATTCAACCTGGTGCTTTCCAGCGTTTCCCGGTATTGGGTACTGCTAACCTGGGAACCAACAGCGTATACAGATTCCCTACCTCAGCTCCCAATCCAAACCTGAATGTGGAGTTGTCAAAAGAAACAGAATTTGGAGCTGATTTAGGTTTCAATTTATTAAAAGGTTCCTGGTTGAAAAACGCCAGCTTATCATTTACTTACTGGAAAAGAAATACGGATAATGCCATCTATCGTGTAGATGCGGCTCCTTCTACCGGTATCGGTAGCGTATTGGATAATGCATTCGGACTTGGTTCCAACGGTTTCCAGGCTTCTTTGAGCTTAAATGTTTTTAATAAAAAAGACTTTAGCTGGGATTTCGTTACAAACTTTTCTAAGCAAACTTCTGAAATTACCAGTATCAAAGGACCTGATGTGGTGGTTACCTCTGCAGCAGGAAGTGTTGGTCTTACCTTAAAACCAGGTCAGAAAATTGGTCAGCTTTTTGGCTGGTTGATTTTAAAAGATGTGAACCAGTTAGATCCTAATACAGGTTTGCCTTTTATTGCAAAAGCAGATCAGGGTAATTATGAAGTAGGTAGCAATGGATATGTGATCAACAAAACCACTTTCCGTCCGGCTAACTCACCCGGTCAATACAGTTTTGGTGATCCAAATCCTAAGTTCAATATGAGCTTTATCAATAATTTCTCTTACAAAGGATTCTTATCTATTAGTATGCAGTGGGATTGGGTTAATGGTAGCCATTTGTACAACCAAACCAAAGAATGGATGTACCGTGATGGTATTCACAGAGACTATGCTGAACCTATTACAGTTGCAGGTGTAACCCACGCGTACACAGCATTCTATCGTGGTATTTATCAGGCAGGTGCCAACAACGGTACCAAAGATTATTTCTATGAAGACGCATCGTTTGGCCGTTTGAGAAATCTTTCTGTAGGTGTGGACTTTGCCAGAATATTTAAGATCAAAGGATTCCAGCGTTTACAACTGGTATTGTCCGGACGTAACTTGGTAACCATTACCAAATACACCGGAATGGATCCTGAAGTTAGTTCAGGTGCTTCTAACTCTGCATTCGACCGTGGAGTTGATCACAATACAATTCCCAATACCAAAGCCTATACCATTGGATTGAATGTTGGATTTTAATCTTAATCTTTAAACTTGAAGAAAATGAAGAATAATAAAATTTTGGTTGGAATATTGGGTCTTACGTTAAGCATGACTGCTTGCAAAAAGGACCTGGATATATCCAATACCAATCAGCCTACTCCCGAGAGTGCAAAAAATGAAGCAGGGGTAATTTCTCTGGCACAAGGGGGTATTTACCGTAATGGGTTTTACGACCTGAAATATTCCGATGGTGTATTTGGCCGCTTCTGGGCCGGTACCATGGGATTCCACGCTTTAATGGGCGATGAAATTGGTGCTGAAGCTGCAAATGCATTCATGAACCAGATCGGATGTCCGGATAAAGTAACATTGGATAATGGTACTGTAGTATTGAATCCAAGTGCAGTAAATACACAGTATAAACTGCTCCGTACCATCAACATCAATGCACAGCAGGGTTCCAATACCACTTTTTATGAGTGGGCTTACATGTACAACATGATTACCGCTGCCAATGCTGTTTTACAAACTGCTGCAAGTACAAGTTTCTCCGGATCAGGTGCTGCAACCAAAAAAGCCACTATCGATGCATGGGCATACTGGTGGAAAGGGTTTGCTTATGCCAGACTGGGTTCTATCTATTATGCAGGACTTATTCAAAACGCTTCCACTACAGATGCAACTACCAATAATGTATACGTAGCCAAAGAAGCATTGATTGCAGAATCAAATGCCAATTTTGATAAAGCTGCTACTGCGATTGCTGCTGCCACTTCAGCTGCCGATTATTCAGCCACAATGGGTCAGTTGATTCCAACTTATCTTCAAAAAGGAAAAGGTGGAGTATTAACCACTGCTATGTGGTTAAGAAGTATCAATACCATGAAAGCGCGCAATATCCTGGTTAATACAACCAAAGCAGCAATGACTTCTACGCAGTGGAATGCGATTTTGACCCTGGTTAACAATGGGGTAACTGCTTCAGATTATATCTTTACCGGCCGCACTGATGCAAACGGAGATTTTCTGGGCACGACTATTGCAGACAAAATTGCTTCATCAGCCACTTCTACCAGCACTTATAAATTAAGTGAGCGTTTGGTAATGGATTTCCCTGTGGGTGATAAACGCAAAGACCAAAATGTTAAAGCATTAAACCCCGGTGTTGGTAATTTCAATACTGACCGTGGTAATGCTTTCAATACACGCTGGACTTTGGCAAACGGAGGAAACGGTTTAACCGGTCCGGTAATTTGGGCCAATGGTGCTGCGGGTTTAAATGAGATTACCCTTGCCGCTACTTACGAAGAAAATGAATTGATGAAAGCCGAAGCACTGATTCAAACCAGTCAGATTGA
>JBDKLG010000124.1:0-6690 GCA_039795695.1 Bacteroidota bacterium | reverse complement strand
GCCCCTGGCTCTGCTGCCTGGCCGCTTTCTGCCTGTGCTTTATAAATCTCTTCACTGGCCGCAGTCCATGCAGTATTCATTTCAGCCATCGCGGTATCAATACCGGCAATATCCTGGTTTTTATGCGCTTCTTTCAGTTTGGCCAAAGCCCCTTCAATAGGCGCTTTCTTATCGGCAGAAATTTTGTCGCCAAATTCTTTGAATTGTTTCTCTGTCTGGAAAATCATGCTGTCGGCAGCATTCAGTTTTTCTACTTTCTCTCTTGCTTCCTTATCTGCTGCTTCATTGGCTTTCGCTTCGGCTTTCATTTTTTCCACTTCTTCCTTGCTCAGTCCGCTACCGGCTTCAATCCTGATTTTTTGTTCTTTCCCTGTGCCTTTGTCTTTCGCACTTACATGCAGCATACCATTGGCATCAATATCAAAGATTACTTCAATCTGAGGAACACCGCGTGGTGCCGGAGGAATTCCATCCAGGTTAAACATACCCAAACTCTTATTCTGATTGGCCATTGGTCTTTCACCTTGCAATACATGTATCTGTACGCCTGGTTGGTTGTCGCTGGCTGTAGAATAAACTTCTGTTTTCTTGGTAGGGATGGTTGTATTGGAAGGAATCATGGTTGTCATCACACCGCCCATCGTTTCAATACCCAGGCTCAATGGTGTTACATCCAGCAACAATACGTCTTTCACTTCACCTGTTAATACCGCACCCTGAATAGCAGCTCCCAAAGCAACCACTTCATCCGGATTAACGCCCTTATTAGGTTTTTTACCAAAGAATTTTTCTACTATTTCCTGCACTTTGGGAATACGGGTAGACCCTCCTACCAAAATAACTTCATCAATTTGTGAGATATTATACCCTGCATCTTTCAATGCTTCTTCACATGGTTTTAAACAACGGGCAAATAATTTGTCGCTCAATTGTTCAAATTTTGCGCGGCTTAATTTTACCACCAGGTGCTTGGGCACTCCGTCAACTGCAGTAATATATGGCAGGTTGATTTCTGTTTCAGAAGAAGAACTCAGTTCTACTTTTGCTTTTTCAGCCGCTTCTTTCAAACGCTGTAAAGCCATTGGATCTTTTCGCAGATCAATTGCTTCCTGTGATTTGAATTCATCGGCCAGCCAGTCCATAACCACTTTATCAAAATCATCACCTCCCAGGTGTGTATCACCATTGGTAGATTTTACTTCAAATACACCGTCGCCCAATTCAAGAATGGAAATATCAAAAGTACCCCCACCCAAATCGAATACGGCAATTTTCTGATCGGCATGCTTCTTATCCAATCCATAGGCCAGTGCTGCTGCGGTTGGCTCATTCACAATCCTGCGAACAGTTAAGCCTGCAATTTCACCCGCTTCCTTGGTAGCCTGGCGTTGCGCATCATTGAAGTAGGCAGGAACAGTGATAACCGCTTCCGTTACTTCATGGCCCAGGTAATCTTCTGCAGTTTTCTTCATTTTCTGCAAAATCATTGCCGACATTTCCTGGGGTGTATACAAACGGTCATCGATAGATACACGTACTGTATTGTTGTCACCCTTGGCAACCTGATAGCTCCAATGACTGATTTCCTCCGTTACCTCATCAAAACGGCGGCCCATAAAACGTTTCACACTACTAATGGTGTTATGTGGATTGGTAATGGCCTGGCGCTTGGCAGGATCACCCACTTTGCGCTCCCCATTTTTCAAAAATGCCACAACTGAAGGCGTGGTTCTACGCCCCTCATCATTGGCAATTACCACAGGTTCATTGCCTTCCATAACGGCCACACAACTATTGGTGGTTCCGAGATCAATTCCAATTATTTTGCCCATATAATCTGTATTTCTAATGAATAATCGCCTATTCCTGCTCAATCTCCGTGCCATTAGGCCTAAAATGCAAATTTGTCAGCCTTTTGTCAGGCTTCCGCCTAAAATAGCAGCCCTAATTGACAATAGCCCCATTTTCCTGACATTTTGTTTAGAATTTCAGAATATATTGTAGCTTTAAAGCATGCTGACAAGTCTACTAATCGAGTGACTGATAAGTATTTGTGACATATTTTGAAATCCTATCCCGCAGCCCTGCAGCTGCTTTATAAACCCGTTATTGATTAATTCGTGCGTAATAGCCATTTTTACCTTTTCAGGTGCGGTATTATTTTCTGGACCCTGCTTCTTTTCCTTGAAGCGGGTGCCCAAAAAAATACTATTCGGGGTAAAGTAGTCAATGATTTTACCAAAGAAACCATTCCCTTCGCAAGCGTTTTCTGGAAAAAAGCCGGGCATGGAACTACCACAGACAGCGCAGGCCACTTTATCTTAAAACTAAGCCATCATGCAGAAGACAGCCTTGTGGTGAGTTATGTGGGGTTTGAAGATATCTATAAGCTCATAAAAAATAATCGTCCCGACACTGCTGAAATCGAAATGGTTTTAAAAAACCTGAAGCTTTCCAATACGGCAGAAGTAAAATCAAAATTCAACAAAGGCCTGCGATGGTGGAGATTGATTGTTGCCAATAAAGCAAGAAACAATCCTTACCAATACAAGAACTATTCTTATGAGCTCTACAATAAAATGGAGCTTGATATGAACAATGTGGACCGAAAAACATTCACGGATAAAAAACTCCTCAAACCCTTTCTTTTCCTGCTCGATAATATTGACAGCCTGTCTGATCATAAGCCATTCCTGCCGGTCTATCTTACAGAATCACTCTCAGACTTTTATTATTCAACCGCTCCTCCTCGAAGCAGGGAAGAAATCAAAGCCGCTAAAACGGAAGGAATCAAGAACGAAAGTGTACTGCAGTTTGTGGGCGGAATGAACCAAAAAGTAAATGTATACGATAATTATACCAACGCCATGGGCAAGGAATTCATCAGTCCATTGAGCAGTTTTGGCGACAGGTACTACAATTACAAAGGCGCAGATACCCAATATATTGGCGGTCAAAGATATTTTCACCTGCTTTTCTCTCCCAAAAGATCCGGTGAAAACACTTTTAGCGGAGACTGCTGGATACACGGAGATAACTGGGGGATTTATTTAATCAATCTGAACATTTCATCCACCGCCAATATCAATTATGTGAACAGGCTGAGTTTTGTTCAGGAATTTGCATTAAGACCCGATAGTGGCTGGATGTTTCAAAAAGACAAAACAGTGATTGATTTCACACCCTTCGGAAAAAATAAATTGGCTTTTATTGCCAGAAAAACCAGCACTTACCGTGGTGTAATTGTCAATGATACCGCCATTGAACTTAAACTGAATGAAAACAAAAAGAAAGAAGAAGTAATTGTGGATGATGCAGCTAGAGAAAAAAACAACAATTTCTGGGAAGCACAAAGACATGAAAACCTGAGTGCAAATGAGTTAAAAGTTTACCGGATGATGGATACCATTAAATCCATTCCGGCTTTTGTAAAATACACCAAAGCCCTTACATTTATTTTTGACGGGCATAAAAAGATTGGCAAATTTGAAATTGGCCCCTGGTACAAATGGATCAGCGGTAACCAGCTGGAAAAAATCCGGTTACGTTTTGACCTTGGTACCACCAGTGAGTTCAGTAAATACCTGCGTCTGCACAGTTACCTGGCATATGGATTTAAAGACGGAGAATGGAAGGGTAGAATCGACGCCACATACAAAATACCCGGTGAAACAGGAATCACGCTATTCGGTTCCTATACACATGATTTGGATAATGGAAGAACCAGGTACAATGAGGAAGACATAACCACGGATAATATTTTTAGCCAGTTAATCAGGCGCAATGGCATTCCCCAAAAATTTTTAGGAATAGATGAAATGAAGCTTGCCATAACAAAGGAATGGAAAAATAAATTTTCCATACAGCCATTCATTA
This sequence comes from Bacteroidota bacterium, assembly GCA_039795695.1. Classification (GTDB taxonomy): domain Bacteria; phylum Bacteroidota; class Bacteroidia; order Chitinophagales; family Chitinophagaceae; genus Sediminibacterium. The sequence continues at coordinate 2,814 of JBDKLG010000124.1, read as the reverse complement.
CAAGAACAGATTATAAAACATACAACCCTTTACCAAGAAGGGATTCCCTGTTCAGCCACGCCAAACAAACAGATATCGTAAGCACCGAACTCGGTATAAAATTCAGGTATGCGCCGGGAGAAAGAACATTGTCCAGACACAGGAAAACCATTACACTTAAAAGCAATCTGCCTGTTTTTGAGCTAAGACCTGCCTGGGGAGTAAAAAATGTATTGGGTTCCGACTACCAATACCTGAGATTAAGCGCCAATATTACAGAACAGGTGCGTATTCCAAGATGGGGTAAACTGTCCTACATGCTCTATGGCGGAAAGATTTATACCGATGAAGCCCTGCCTTTCATGCTTTTGGAAATTCACCCGGGCAATGAAATCTATTATTACAACAAACAGTCATTCAACCTCATGAACCGCTTTGAATATGTGAGTGATGAATTTGCCGGAATCAATGTGGAACATAATTTTGAAAAAAAATTACTGAACCTCCTCCCCTTTATGCGTAAATCCAATATACGCCAGTTCTGGAACTTCAAATCGGTATGGGGCGACTTATCCAATAAAAGCAGGTTGGTAAACCGGATTGAGTATTTTAACGAATACAGGCTCCGCTCACTTAGAAGTGGCTTCTATACTGAAATAGGAACCGGATTTGAAAATATTTTCAAATTATTCAGGATCGACCTTGTATGGCGTCATGCTCCCTTGCGGAATATTCCCCCTAATCTTAATCCCAACCTGTTCAAATCAGATACCAACGACTTTGGTATTTTTGGCAGCGTGCGTTTTCAGTTTTAATTACTGGGCTCACACTTTCGTAAGTATTATTTCCCCCGTTATCAGTCCATTTCTATCAGTATCTTTAAGGGATGAACAGGCTTTTTTTTACGCTCACTTTATTGGTCATCACATCAAATTTATCTGCTTCAGCAATAGAACTGAAAGAAGGATTGGTAATCAGGTCTTCTGCAACCATTATTGCCAAAACCTATTATTTAAATGCCGCGGCCAATTTAAAAAATCCATTAATCATTGTTGATGGAAAAGATATCGAACTGGATTTTAGCTATGCAGTACTGCAGGGCTCCAACAATATTTCAGGGCCGGATGAAATGTATGGGCTGGCATTATACATCAAAAAAGGATCTTCCAATATTACCATTAAAAATGCCATCATCCGGGGTTTTAAAATTGCCATCATGGGCGAAGATGTTTTAAATATCAATATCATTAATTGTAACCTGAGCTACAATTACCGGCAGCATTTAAAAAGCAACCTGATAAGAGAAGATATCAGCGACTGGATGAGTTACCATAAAAATGAAAACGATGAATGGTTGAGGTATGGTGCAGGTATTTACCTCAAAAACTGCCGTGGACCGGTAATTAAGAACAATGTGGTTACCAATGGCCAGTGTGGTCTTATGCTGGTCTGTTGCCAAAATGCCGAAATAACGGACAATAATTTTTCTTTTAATTCCGGTATTGGCATTGGCTTATATAGAAGCAGTTTCAACAATATCGTACACAACCGACTTGATTATAATGTACGCGGCTATAGCTTCGGCAAATACAAAAGGGGGCAGGATAGTGCCGGCCTCTTATTGTTTGAACAGTGCAACAGCAATCTGATCGCATTTAACAGTGCCACTCATAGCGGTGACGGTTTTTTCCTCTGGGCCGGGCAATCAACCATGGATACCGGAGAAGGTGGATCGAATGAAAATTTTGTTTTTGGCAACGATTTTTCTTACGCTCCTACCAATGGCATTGAAATAACTTTCAGCAAGAACCTGATCATGCAAAATACCATCAAAGACTGTGACCACGGACTTTGGGGCGGATATAGCTATGATACGGATATCACCGACAATGTTTTCGCCAATAACAGGATTGGTATTGCCATTGAGCATGGGCAGAACATCAATATTGCCCTGAATAAATTTACCGGAGAAAAAACAGGCATCAAGTTATGGTCGAGGGAGAAGCAGCCGGAAGATTGGATTTACGCAAAAAAAAGAAATACTGAAAGCCGTAATTACTGGATTGCCGCCAACCAGTTTTCACATGTAGGCACGGCATTCGATATAATGGGAACAGATACGGTCGTACTAAGCGGCAATGCCAAATTGGCCACAAACGAAATACTTAAACTGGGTGAAAGAGTTAGCAATATGGATACTTCCACAGAAGGGGAAATACTGGACATGGATTACCAGCCAGATGCAAGGCTAAAAAAAATTACCTACCACGAAGCTCCCCTCTCAGATATACCCAGGGGTAAAAACGAGATGCGTATAACCGAATGGGGGCCTTATAATTTTGAATACCCTATATTATGGCTGCAGAATACTGACAGTATGGGTATCAAACATTTTGAAATACTGGGTAAAGCAGGCAATTGGGCGATAAATAAAATAAAAGGTTTTGAGCTGCTTGCCCAGGGAGGCAACAGTTTTCCCTCCGGCATTTCACTAAAAACAGATAGTTCAGTTACTGAAAGGATACTGGAACTTGTATACGATGGGCCACCGCATATCAAACAATTGGGCGATTCCTCTGCTAAAACAAGCGATACTTTCAGTTACCATGAGTTTGATCCCGCCATAGAATGGAAAATAAACTGGTACCAATGGGATGCAGCCCATCATCCTGCAAACGGATACCTGCCTTTTACCGAAATATTCCAAAACAACCCTTTCTTAAGTAAAACTTCCAAAACAGTAGATTTTACCTGGTGGGGTGCCATTGAAAAAAATTTACCGGCAGATTCATTTGCTACTGTTGCAGAAACACATGTACTGCTGAAAGAAAATAC
>JBDKLG010000123.1:0-16455 GCA_039795695.1 Bacteroidota bacterium | reverse complement strand
AACTGGTTACAAAAATCGTCATAGTATCCGGCCGCTGATTAGTAGACAGACATCCTCCTTAACTCCTTTAAACCAAAATCAGTGTTTCCCAGTGTACTCTGTGGCAAAAAATAGTAAGCCTTTCTTGGTTGTTAAAATTTCGCCACAGATTACACTAAAAGCACAGATTAGGAATCGTATTTAATCACCGTCTTTGTCAGCTTTTTTGGTTGATTTAAAGAATGCCGCCCTTTTAGGACCGGGAAAGGGTTCCTTCTCTCCTTTCAATCCATACCATAATACCGTATTGAACTCCAGGTCAGGCACTGCATCTTCTTTGGTAAGATTGAATTTTTCAGACCTTCTCTGCCATTCATTCATGACGGTATTTTTTTCCATCAGATCAACTCCTGCCGCTAATGCCATGAAGGGTTTGGTATTGGCAGTGCTTGTAAAAGCGCGCCACATGGGCTGTGCAGCCGCATCGTATTGACTCATGGGTGGAATACCAAGAATCAATTCCATGGTGCGAAGCATGGAAGAAGTAGAATACATGGTATGATCTACATATCCGCGTTTTACAAAACCACCTGCAAGGTATGCGGGACTTCTGTGTGCATCCACATGGTCGGCACCATTTTGTGCATCATCTTCGAGGATGAATACGACAGACTCTTTCCAGATAGGGCTCTTACTTAAATATTCAACAAATAAGCCAACGGCCAAATCATTGTCTGCCACATGTGCATAGGGTGTTGGACGGCCTTTTCTCAATCCTTCCGTATGGTCGTTGCAAAAACGAATACTGTTGAACCGGGGAACGGCATTTACTGCAAGCAGGGAATCAAATTCTTTTTTCCACTGATAAAACCTAACGGTATCCTGCACTTTGTTATCATACCCTGTGAAATAGGGGCAGAAATGGTCTTTTAAGGCAGGAATATTGGGTTTATAATTGTCGGCAAATTCGCCGTAGGTTCTGTATGATATGCCTGCTTTTTTACAATGATCCCAGATAAAGCCTCCTTTGTTATTGGCTACAGCCCTGTTCCCTTCTGCATCGTAGCTTCCTCCCCTGCCACCATAGCTGCTTACCCAGTTTTTTTCAAGAAAATCGGTGGCATAGGCACCCGTACTCCAGTTATGCCCGTCGGCACTTACTTCTCCATCTACATAAAAATTATCGAGTAAAACAAATTCTTTTGCAAGTGCGTGCTGGTTGGGTGTTATTTTCTCTCCAAACAAAACAAGCCGGGGATCGCCGTTTCCTTCTTTGATATCACCCAGTACCTGGTCATAGGTCCGGTTTTCCTTGATGATGTAAAACACATGTTTGATAGGCCCCTGTGCCCCTACTTTTCTGGGGATGGGATTGCCTTCTTCTCCCGAGGCAATCGATTCTTTTACTTTATTATACGGGGTATTGCGGTATACAACCTGCGAATACACACTTAACTGATTTTCTGCAGGCTCTTCCATCACCGTCATGGTTCCCTGAAACAGGCCCGCGATGTATTGAACCTGTTTGGGTATATTGGGGTCGCCCTGCTGGTAAATTACTTCCTGCTTATTGCCAAATGGATTGGGGCCATAAGGATTGGCCATTGAGCTGAATCCTTTTCCATTGGTGATGAATAATTTCTTACCCACTACTTTCAAATTGGTAGGATACCATCCGGCAGGAATAAATCCTTTGCTTTTGCTCAGGCCGGGATTGCTTACATCAAAAACAGTAACACAGTTATTGTCGGCATTGGCGATATACAAGGTTTTTTCGTCGCCCGATAAGGCCAAACCATTGGTGGTTGAGCCATTGGGGGCATCGGGGTACAATGCAGCATTCAGTGTTTCCATTATTCTTCTTTCGGCTATATTGATAACCGACACAGTATTATCATTGGAATTGGCAACATATAAAAACTTCCCTTTTTTGGTAAGCAACAGTTCATTGGGATTATCGCCAACAGGAATGGTAGCGCTTATATTGTTTTTTTCGGTATCAAATACATATACCTTATCGCAACCCCAGCAGCTTATATACAGTTCTCTGTTATCGGGTGATAATACACAGGCATAGGCTTCCCCATCCAGTTGGTACTGCTGCAGTACTTTTTTGGTATTCAGGTCAATGGTATACAAAGCAGTATTGTCTCTGGTAACTACGTATAATACTTTTTTATTATCGTCAATAGCAATCCCGGCCGGGGCTATTTTATTGGGCCATTTTTTTCCCAATACAATGCTGTCGTTTAATACCAGTTTTTTATTAATGATATTGTATTCCAGTATCCAGTTGTCATTTCCCCCGGAAGCGTATAATTTTTTTTCATCGCTGCTGAACTGTAAGCCATACCAGCTTTTCGCAGTTATTACATTATCCAGTACCTGCTCGGTAGCAGGGTCGATTAATTGAATACTTTGAACGCTCTGGCCATTATTGGTAACCGCCATCAGTTTTTTCGACTTACTCAGTACCATATTCAAGGGCAAATCGCCCAATGGAAAGCTACGGCCTACCGGTGTGAGGCTCCAGCCATTGGGCAGGTTTACCTTATTAGACTCTACCTGCTCAATTGTTTGTGACAAAACAACTGCAGCAAAAAACAATGTGATAGAAAGAAGGCTTAGCTTTTTCATACATGGGGGTTTGGGTATGCTAAGATACAATTCGCCTACAGAAAAGACGGTAACTGCAACTAATTCATAAAAAGATAGTATGGTTTGAATAACAAGTATATTGCTAAACAGGTCTGTTGGTTGCTTATTTTATTGCAGTTTGTGTTTGCGCGGCTGTTTACTGTTTGGTAAACTCATAGCTACGCAAAGGTTTGAATCTACTGCCCCCGCGGTCGCCCGGCACAACCATGTACTGGACCTGGCGATACATGATGCCTTTGGCGGTGGCTTTCAAACTATCCGGCGGATATACCGGAAATCGGCGAACAAGATTGCCTTCCATTAAGGTAAACTCATCATTGCCCTTGTAGCCCACCCTTAGTTTTGGGTCGTCAAAAATATCCGGGAATGCAATGGAATTGATGCCTTCATTTTTTTCAGATGTAAGGGCAACCACACTGCCCCGTGGAAGGGAATCGCCGGAAAAAACATAAAATACCAGGTCGGGATAACCATCTCTGTTAACATCATCCACTTCTCCCTTTGTTATTCTTCCTTTTACTTCAAACGAAAATTCGCGCACGTCTTTCTCAAAGCCAATGGGTGAGATGGTTACTGAATTCCTTTCTGCACTTTTGTTAAAACAGCTGAGGCGATAGCCGGCTTTGCCCACTTTCATGGTAGTATCCAGTTTTCTGGCAGGCACCTGTGCATTTAAGGCCGTGCTGATAAAAAATAAGCCGAATAAAAATAATTGACGATTCATGGGTTGGTATCTGAGTAAAAGATGCGGTAAGTTAGCAATTTTTTCAGTTACATATTTCTGCGGTACTGTCCACCTACTTCATAAAGGGCATGGGTAATCTGACCAAGTGTACAGTATTTAACCGTTTCCATCAGCTCCTCAAAAATATTCTGGTTATTGATCGCAGTTGTTTTCAGTTTTTGCAGGGCGTTATCACTATTGGCGGCATTTCTTTTCTGAAATGACTGAAGGTTCAATATCTGCTGTTCTTTTTCTTCCGTTGTACTCCTGATTACTTCACCGGGCAGGATCGTAGGGCTTCCTTTTTTATTCAGGAAAGTATTTACGCCAATCAGTGGCAATTCTCCGGTATGCTTTCTGGTTTCGTAATAGAGGCTTTCTTCCTGGATTTTGTTTCGCTGGTACATTCTTTCCATTGCACCCAGCACACCTCCTCTTTCGGTAATACGGTCAAACTCAGTAAGCACGGCTTCTTCCACCAGGTCGGTTAAAACTTCCAGCGCAAAACTTCCCTGTATGAAATTTTCTGTTGCAGCTGTTCCCAGCTCCCTGTTAATGATTAACTGAATAGCCATGGCCCTGCGAACACTTTCTTCTGTGGGTGTGGTGATGGCTTCATCGTAAGCATTGGTGTGCAGGCTGTTGCAGTTATCATAGATGGCATACAATGCCTGCAGTGTAGTTCTGATATCGTTGAAATCTATTTCCTGCGCGTGCAAACTCCTGCCGCTTGTTTGAATATGGTATTTCAGTTTTTGTGAGCGGTCGTTCCCCTTGTATTTATGCTTCATGGCTTTGGCCCAGATACGGCGGGCTACACGGCCTATCACACTGTATTCGGGATCCATGCCATTGCTGAAGAAAAAAGAAAGATTGGGTGCAAAATCATCGATATGCATCCCCCGGCTCAGGTAATATTCTACATAGGTAAACCCGTTTGATAGGGTGAAGGCAAGCTGTGTGATAGGATTGGCGCCTGCCTCGGCAATATGGTAACCGCTGATACTTACGCTGTAAAAATTTCTGACTTTCCTGTCTATGAAATAAGCCTGTACATCGCCCATCAGTTTCAATGCAAATTCTGTGGAGAAGATACAGGTATTCTGGGCCTGGTCTTCTTTTAAGATATCTGCCTGCACCGTTCCACGCACCTGTGCCAATGCTTCGGCTTTCATTTTTTCATATTCCTCCTTTGGCAATACCTCTTCCCCGCTGATTCCCAATAACTGCAAACCCAAACCATTGTTGCCTTCGGGCAGCCTTTCGGGTGATGCGGGATTGTAATAAACCGCTTTAGGCGTATGCATGAATTTTTGTTGCAGGTACTCTTTTACTTTTGGCCATTGTTTGTTTTCAGTAATCCATTTCTCACATAACTGGTCAATGGCGGCATTCATAAAGAAGGCAAGAACAATGGGTGCAGGACCATTAATGGTCATGCTCACAGAAGTTTTGGGATCACATAAATCAAAGCCGCTGTACAGTTTTTTTGCATCATCAATGGTGGCCACACTTACACCACTATTGCCTATTTTTCCAAAAATATCCGGACGGTAATCGGGGTCTTCCCCATAAAGGGTAACACTGTCGAATGCAGTAGAGAGGCGTATTGCAGGCTGACCCAGTGAAACATAGTGAAAACGTTTATTGGTTCTTTCCGGCCCGCCTTCACCTGCAAACATTCTTGTAGGGTCTTCGCCTTTTCTTTTTAATTCAAACACACCTGAAGTATAGGGAAATTCGCCGGGAACATTTTCCTGTAATTGCCAGCGAAGTATATCGCCCCAATCATGATACCTGGGCAATACCAGTTTGGGTATTCTTGTTCCGCTCAGGGAGGTAAAACTGAGTGGTTGCTGAATAATTTTATCCCTTACCTGGTATTCAAAAAAATCTGCCTCGTATTTGGCAAGCATTTTGGGCCAGTCTTCCACCAGTTTTTTACATTCGGGATGCAGCTGTTTGTCAAAATGCGCAATCATTTCGGCCAATACCCTGCTGCTGTCGGGCAACTGGGATTTTTCTTCTGAGATGATTTTCAAGGATCCTTTTAACTGGTAAAGTTTGCTCGCCATCAATACCTGCTCCTGTGCCCATGCGTCGTAGGATCGGTTGTTATCGGCTATTTCGGCCAGGTAGCGCACACGCTTTGGCGGAATGATCTGCGATTTGGTGGTAGTCGATTTTCCGTTACGCTGTTTTATCTGCGCTGACTGGTTTGAAGAAAAGCCGGCGGAACATTTTTTTTCTATCGTGTTAAACAGTTTGTCAAACAGTTCGTTGATACCCGCGTCGTTGAATTGTGCGGCAATGGTACCTACAATGGGCAGGTCCTCATCCGGTGTATCCCATAAAAGGTGGTTGCGTTTGAATTGTTTTCTTACATCATTCAATGCATCCAGTGCCCCTGCTTTATCAAATTTATTGATGCATACCACATCGGCATAGTCGAGCATATTGATTTTCTCCAGTTGCGATGCTGCACCATACTCCGGCGTCATCACATAAAGGCTTACATCACAAAAATCAAGGATGGAAGCATCGCTTTGACCCACTCCGGCTGATTCCAGGATAATGAAATCAAAACCGGTTGCTTTGCAAATATCAATCGCATCCTGCACATGTGCGCTCAGTGCGGTATTGTCGTCGCGGGTAGCCAAACTGCGCATATAAGCCCTGCCGTGTGAAATGGCATTCATCCGGATCCTGTCGCCCAGCAATGCGCCGCCTGTTTTTTTCTTGGAGGGATCAACAGAAATAACTGCGATGGTTTTATCGGTATAAGTATGCAGATATCTTCTGACGATTTCATCGGTTACAGAACTCTTTCCTGCACCACCCGTTCCGGTAATTCCCAGAACGGGAACTGTATTATTGCCGGTGAGTGAATGCTTTTCAAAAGGGAGGCCATTTTCTGCCAGTGTAATGGCACGGGCTGTTTTTCTAATGTCTTTAACCTCGCCCAGGTTCATGGGTTTTTTATGTTGTGCTTCGGTATCCAGGCTAAAATCGCATTGTTTGATCACATCTTCAATCATGCCTTCAAGCCCCATTTTACGGCCATCATCGGGACTGTAAATTCTGTTGATACCATATAGGTGCAGTTCCCTGATCTCTTCCGGCAAAATGGTACCCCCGCCGCCGCCAAATATTTTGATATGACTGCAACCATTCTGGTCGAGCAGGTCTTTCATGTATTTGAAAAATTCCACATGCCCGCCCTGGTAACTCGTGATGGCGATGCCCTGAACGTCTTCTTCAATCGCACATTCCACAATATCTGCCACACTGCGGTTATGGCCCAGGTGTATGATTTCTGCTCCCATCGACTGCAATATCCTGCGCATGATATTGATGGCAGCATCATGCCCATCGAATAAGCTGGCTGCGGTAACGATGCGAATTTTATTTTGGGGTTGATATAACATCCTTGTTTTTTAGCTGGTGCAAATTTACGTAAAGGTTAACAACTGTTAGCTTTTAGTTGACAGAAGTTTGGAGAAGTAGAAAAGGCGTATTTTCATTCGTAAACCGGTCATAGGCGGTATGTGATGGGCATTCCGGCAATTGTGCAATGCCTTTTATTTGACTACAATCCTGTATAACTGATTAAAAATCTATTGATGGCTTTCAACATTCTCCTATCAGCAAATTCGGTTCATCCTGAAATAACGCTAAAAGATACGGCAACGGGAACAGAAGCCGTTATTTATACTTATGGCGGCTTATTAAATGCTTTCAGCATCAACCACCGGGGGCAGGCAAAAAATATTGTTCAGGGATTCAGCTCTACTGCAGATGCCCGCACAAATGGCAGAAACGGATTTAAAAGTGCCAAACTAAGTCCATTCGTTTGCAGAATGCGCCGGGGTCAGTTTTCATTTGAGGGGAAAAAATATACCATCCAAAAAAACTACCTGCAGGAACATGCTATCCACGGAATAGTTTTTGATGCTGTTTATTCGATTGAAAAGATGGAGGAAAATGAATCACATGCATTTGTTCAGCTTTGCCATGAATACCCCGGAACGGATTCCGGCTTTCCCTTTCCTTACACAATCAGGATTGATTGGCAGTTGGAAGCTGAAAATAAATTAACTGTATCAACCCATATCCGGCACAACAATCCTCACCCCATTCCCATTGCAGATGGCTGGCATCCTTATTTTATGCTGGGTGGAAAAGTGGACGACTGGGTTTTACAATTCGACAGCGAAACACAGCTGGCATTTGATGCCGATTTATTGCCTACCGGAAAAAAAATCAGCGATAACCGTTTTACCAATGGCGGTTCCCTCAAGGGGGTTCAACTCGATAATTCCTTTGAACTTGATTTTCAGAAAGGGCCGGCAAAAGCAGTATTGAGTAACCGGGAATTTGTTCTGCGCATACTTCCGGCAAAAGCTTACCCTATTCTGCAGGTTTATATTCCTGATCACAGAAACAGTATTGCACTGGAAAACCTGAGTGGTGCTCCGGATAATTTCAACAATGGTATGGGTTTAATTATCCTTCCACCCGGAGAGCTTCAAACATTTACAACGGTTTACCAGCTTGCCTGTTTATAGGTCTACCACCGCAATCATACTGATCTCCACATTCACACCGCGCGGAAGCCCTTTCACAGCAACGGTTTCACGGGCAGGGTAGTCGCCGCTGAAATAAGTGCCATATACTTCATTTACCTGGGCAAACAGGGCCATATCGCTTAAAAAAATAGTGGTTTTTACTACATGGGCAAAGGTAAGCCTGGCTTCTTCCAGCACGGCTTTCAGGTTCTTCATTACCTGGTGTGTTTCTGCGGGGATGGAGCTCAGTTCCAGCTCTCCTGTTTCCACTACAAATGCCACTTGTCCGCTCAGGTATACCATACCATTTGCCTTGATGGCCTGGTTATAAGGTCCGATGGGTGAGGGTGCTTTTTCCGTTTTTATTACCTGCTTGCTCATAAGGATTGTTTTAATCTCCGGCAAATTGCTGCATTTCTATCATCCTGCCAACCTAAATTTGCTTTCTAAGATTGATTTGATGCAAATAGTTGTAAAAGCCACCGACACCCAGCAAAAAGAATTCCTGTTAAAAGGAATTCCGGAGGGGATCGACCTATGGTTCCATAACAATGAAACAGTGATTCCGGAAGCAGCTGCTTATTTCGATTTATGCTATGAGGAAGAGGGGCCGGCATTTGCGGATATCAAAGAAAAACCCGTTTTTATTAATGCAGTAATTGATGGTTCCCACATATTTGCCGCCAACTGTTTCAGGATTAATGCCTGGAATGGTTTTCTGGCAAGGGATATCCTCGAAATTTGTATGCCCGCTGCCACAGGCAGTGAAGAAGATGCGCTGGTTATTGCTGCAAAAAATATTTTAGCAGCCCTTCACTGGAAATACCAGCCGGTAGCAGATGTGCCCGGAATGATTGCTGCGAGAGTGATTGCGATGATTGTGAATGAAGCTTATTTTGGATTGGGCGATGGCATCAGTTCCAGGGCCGATATTGATACAGCCATGAAACTGGGTACCAATTATCCTTATGGACCATTTGAATGGGCCGGTATCATTGGACTGCCTAAAATTTATCGCTTACTGAAACGGTTGGCTGAAACAGATGCCCGCTACACCATTGCCCCTTTATTATTAATGGAAACCGAAGAAAAAAATAACTGATGGCATTAATCCTGAATATAGATACCGCAACAGAAAATGCCAGTGTTTGTTTGAACAGGGATGAAGAATTATTGGGTTTAACAGAAAGCAGTGATCAGAAAAATCATGCAGGGTTTATTCAGCCGGCGATTGAAGCATTGATGAAAAAATGCGCTTGCTCTTTACAGGAACTCGATGCCGTTGCCGTAACGGCAGGGCCGGGAAGTTATACGGGTTTAAGGGTAGGGCTGGCATCAGCCAAAGGAATCTGTTATGCATTAAACAAGCCTTTGATCCTGATTAATACGCTAAAAGTAATGGCACAGTCCATCCTTTCGAACCATCAGTTAAGCAAGATACCCCTCTCCGGAAATACAGAACTACATCCCATGATTGATGCCAGAAGGATGGAAGTATTTACGGCCGTGTATGATGGCCAATTAACTGAGCTGGTGGCGCCACATGCACTGATTCTGGATGAGAAAGGACTGGATGAATTCCCTTCCAACAGGGAACTGGTCTTCTGTGGCAGCGGTTCGGGCAAATTGAAAGAAGTGCTGAAACACCCCCGGGCAAGTTTTTTAACAATCACGCATAATGCCGGTCATTTGGCCATACTTTCCCTAAATGCTTATCAATCAGATAGTTTTGCAGATCTGGCCTATAGCGAACCATTGTATGTAAAGCCTTTTTACCAGGCTGTGAAAGGAATATAAGCGGTAAAAAATATTCATAAAATTTATACTATGAATCCACAAACATTTTGTTTAACTTTATGTTGCGATTTTAGTTGTTAACCCCCACCTAACTTTTATTGTATGAGTTTAAACTTACAATCCGTTGTTCTTCTGAATGGCAAAACACAGATAAAAGTCGATTTTTTACATACTAAGAAAGCCTCTTTGATATTACGTTCGATCAACCATAAACTGCGCCAGCAAATCATTAAATTACTGGATGAGCACCAGAAGATGACGGTTACGGAGATCTACGTAAAACTGCGCCTCGAACAATCCGTTGCATCCCAGCACCTGGCTATTTTGCGCCGTGCCGGCATTGTAAGTACTTCCCGCGATGGAAAATTTATCTATTATTCGGTTAACTATAACCGCCTGGCTGAAGTGGTTCAGTTTGTAGAAACATTGGTTGGCTAATCTGCCATTTTAACCATTTTCTATACCTGCAAAACAGCCGGCCTGATACTTGATTAAGTATCTTTGCACAAATACCTTATGTATGTATATTGAACAATTATATACGGGCTGCATCAGCGAAGCAGCTTATTATATTGAAAGCGATGGCGTAGCTGCCATTTTTGACCCATTAAGGGATATCGAAGACTACCTGAACCTGGCTTCCTCGCGCAAAGCCACCATCAAATATATTTTTGAAACGCATTTTCATGCCGACTTTGTAAGCGGGCATCTTGACCTTGCTGCTGCCACCGGTGCCACCATTGTTTATGGGCCCGATACGGTAACCAAATTGCCCGTATATATTGCCAAAGACGGTGAAGTTTTTGATATTGGTAAAATAAAAATCAAGGTATTACATACCCCGGGGCATACGCTGGAGAGCAGTTGTTACCTGTTAAAAGACGAGCAGGGAAAAGACCATGCCATTTTTACGGGAGACACTTTATTTGTAGGCGATGTGGGCCGCCCCGATCTGGCGCAGAAAGCCAATGAAATTACCATGGAAGACCTGGCAGGGATGATGTTTGAAAGCCTGAAAAATAAAATTACCGTATTGGCTGATGAAGTGATTGTATACCCCGGGCATGGTGCAGGAAGCAGCTGTGGCAAGAGTTTGGGGGCTGAGACTTTTAGCACCATCGGTGAACAGAAAAAAACCAATTATGCTTTACAGCCGCAAACCAAAGAAGCGTTTATTAAAGCAGTAACAGAAGGCCTTGCCGCACCGCCGCAATATTTTCCCATCAATGCCATGATTAACAAGCAGGGTTATGATAGCATAGATCTTGTTTTGCAAAAAGGTATGCAGGCTTTGAGCATTGCAGCTTTCAAAGATAAGATGCAGGAAGCCGGTGTAATCATTCTGGATACCCGAAACGCTTCCCTGTTTACAGAAGGATTTGTGCCAGGCTCCATCAGCATTGGTTTGGAAGGGCGCTTTGCCGAATGGGCTGGCATGCTTATTCCTTTCGATCAAAAAATCATTCTTGTTACAGAAACCGGTAAAGAAAAAGAAACCAATACCAGGCTTGCCAGGGTTGGATTTGATAAGATGGAAGGTTACCTGGAGGGCGGTTTTGAAGGATGGAAAAATGCCGGTGAACAGATTGATATGATCATTGATGTGGAAGCCGATGAATTAGCCATGGACATGCCTTTTGATGAGCGGCTGGTTATTGTAGACGTGCGAAGAACAACGGAATATGCAGAAGGGCATATCAAAGAAGCCATCAATATTCCTGTGGCTGATTTAGTTGATCCCGCCAGCATGACCAACCTTGACGATAACCACAATATTTATGTTCATTGCGCCGGTGGTTACAGAAGTGTGATTGCTTCTTCGCTGATAAAACGCCAGGGAATGCATAACCTGAGAAATGTAGTGGGGGGATGGAATAAAATCAAAGAGCTTTCAGACAAATTCAAAATAGAGAAGGATACGGCCGTATTGAATTAGTTTTTATCTAACCAATCATTTAGCCGCAAATAGGATTAGTCGCTTGTTTGCGGCTTTTTTATTTAGTTGTTTTTACCACCAAATCCGCATATTTATCTTCATATGCCCATTTCCATCTGCGATGGCTCCACAAATAATTGGCGGGCTTTTGCCGTACTGCATTTTCAACCATCCCGGCATATTGCCGGGTTAGCTCCCCTTCACTCAATTCTCTTGGTGTTTCTGTGATCAGTGTTACCTGCAGGTGATAATGGCCCCGTTTGGTTTTATAAAAATGACCAAAAAAAACCGGGTTATTGCTTGCCCTGGCACCTCTCTCCGGCCCTTTTACAAAAGGTGTTAAGCGATTGAAAAAGCTTACCCAGTAAGCATTTTGGGGGTTTCCGGGGTTTTGGTCTGCTGCCAGTCCCAATGCATATCTTCCGGGAACCAGTTCACGGAAACTGGTTTTAAAATTCAAAGCTGTTACTAAAATGGTCCCATACCTGCTGCGCAGTTTTAACATCAGCCGGTCAAATGCTTTATTGGTGATGGGCATGTACACGCCTACAAAGGGAAATTTTCCATACCTCGATTCGCCATAATTCACAAATTCCCAGTTAAAAAAATGTCCGGCCAAATAGTAAATATTTGATCCTGCTTCATAATAGGGGGCGAGTATCTGGCTGTTAGTGGTATAACGCCTGGCAAATTCATCATCGCTAATCGACAGGAGCTTGATGGTTTCAATAAATGTGTCACAGAAATTGTGGTAAAATTCTTTGGCAATAAGGGTTCTTTCCTTTTCGGTTTTTTCCGGAAAAGCAATCGACAGGTTTTTCATCACCACTTCTTTCCGATAGCCTGTAACATAGAAAAGGATAAGGTATACGAAATCGCTCAAAAGATAGATCAGCCACCAGGGGAGCAGCGATAGCAGGTAGAAGATGGCGTAGATGATATAGTACATGGATTATTTTGCTTTTTTATAAAATCATATTCTGTAACAACTCACTCTTGCCCGGATGATCCGTGTTAAAATGCAGTCCCCTGCTCTCTTTGCGAAACTCGGCTCCTTTTACAATCAGGTAGCCTACGGTAATCAGGTTACGCAGTTCACATAACTGGGGCGATACCTTGGTTGACCGGTACAATGCTTCCGTTTCTGTAAACAATAAATCCAGTCGCTTCATAGCCCTTTCCAAACGGATATCTGTTCTTACAATACCTACATAATCGCTCATGATTTGTTGCAGCTCTTTCTGGCTCTGTGTTATTAAAATCATTTCCGAGGGATCTGTGGTTCCTCTGGCATTCCAGTCGGGAATTTTTTCTTCGAAACTGATTTGATCAATGAGTTCTTTGCTGCTTAAAAAACAACGGTGACCAAATACCATTGCTTCCAGGAGGCTGTTGCTTGCCAGCCGGTTGGCGCCATGTAACCCGGTGCTGGCACATTCTCCGCAGGCGAATAAATTTTTTACAGAAGTTCTTCCCCATTCATCTGTTTTAATGCCCCCGCAACTGTAATGTGCGGCAGGTGCCACAGGAATCAACTGCTGCATGGCATCAACACCAATGCTCAGACATTTTTCATAGATATTGGGAAAATGATGAAGAAATTTTTCCCTGTTCATGTGACGGCAATCCAGGTAAACATGTTCGGTACCGTTTTTTTTCATTTCATTATCGATGGCGCGTGCCACAATATCACGCGGGGCAAGGTCTTTGCGGGTATCATACCGATCCATGAAAGCTTCGCCGTTTTTATTCCTGAGTATGCCCCCATCGCCCCTTACGGCTTCTGTAATTAAAAAAGAAGGAGATACGCCCGGCTCATACAGGGCCGTTGGGTGAAACTGGATGAACTCCATGTTTTCAATTTTACCCTTTGCCCGATATACCATTGCAATGCCATCTCCGGTGGCAATACGGGGATTGGTAGTGGTTCTGTAAGCCTGTCCGCAGCCTCCGGTTGCCAGCAGGGTTATTTTCGCCAGAATTTTTTCAATCCGGTTATTGTGCAGGTTCAGTACATACACACCATAGCAGGTGATATCCGGCGTTGATTTGGTTACCAGGTAACCGAGGTGGTGCTGCGTAATAATGTCGACCACAAAACAATGATTGAGCAATGCAATGTTTTTCAGGCTGGTCAGTTCATCCAGTAAAGCCCTTTCCATTTCCTGTCCTGTAATATCTTTATGGTGCAGGATCCTGTTCTCACTATGCCCTCCCTCTTTGCCCAGGCTATATTCGCCTTTTTCATTTTTATCAAATTCTGCCCCATATTCAATGATTTCCCTGATTCTTTCCGGGCCCTCTTTTACTACGATTGCTACAATCTCTTCATTACATAATCCGTCGCCTGCAACCAGGGTATCTTCAATATGTTTTTCGTAACTGTCTTTGTCTTCATCCCAAACACCGGCTATTCCACCCTGTGCATATTTGGTATTGGTTTCATCGGCCTTGGTTTTGGTGATAACGGTAACTGTTTTATCGGGGAATGCCCGGGCAGTTTTCAGCGCATAGGTTAGTCCTGCGATACCGGAGCCAATGACTAAAAAATCTGTCTTCATGGTAGTTATTTTTAAGCTGCAGGTTTATTCGCCAATAGCCTGCGAGCCTTGCTGCGCCTGCATCAGCGGCGGTTTTGCGATGAGTGATGATTCGTTATGCAACAGGGGGTTCCACCCAGGCTTCGTTTTCTTTTAACAGATTAATCAATTCATCTACTGCAATTTCACTGTCAATATTGCGTTTCATGATTTCCTTTCCTTTGTACAAAGTGATTTTCCCAATACCGCTGCCCACATAACCAAAATCGGCATCAGCCATTTCACCGGGGCCGTTCACGATACATCCCATAATGGCTATTTTAACCCCTTTGAGGTGATTGGTGACGCTCCTGATTTTTGCCGTGGTTTCCTGTAAATCGAATAAGGTTCTTCCGCAACTTGGGCAACTGATGTACTCTGTTTTTGAGATCCTGGTCCTGGTTGCCTGCAGGATACTGAAAGCCGTTGAATTGATGAATTGTTCAACCGTTGTATTGCTGGTATAATTTCTTCCGGCTGTATCATTGGCATTGCCGGCAGCCTGCAACCGGTAGCTTTCGGGCGACATGCCCAGGCAGATGCCATCTCCAAAACCCTCCAGGAATAAGGATCCGCATTCGGTTGAATAGTGAATCAGGTGTTCATCAACGGTTTGCCAGTTACTATCGGTTATCAATACCACGGGGTTGTTTATTTTTCTGCGCAGCAGTTCCATGAACATCCTGCGTACTGCGGGCATGGTATGTTGGTTTACCGAACTTAAACAGATAACCACGGTTGGATCATTGGCCATTTCATCGAGGCCTGAATAATCGTTGATGCTGGTTTCATCACTGAAACAGTCGAACATAACAAAATTCAGGTGCCCGCTTTTTTGTGTTGCGGCTGCATAGGAAAGGTTGTCGAAAATGGGCAGGTATTTTTCTTTATCGGCAGCCAGAGCCCAGGTAGCGGGGTACACAATCAGTTTCAATGTTCCGGGCAGGGCAAAATCAAGTATCCTGTTGCCGGTAAAAATATAATCGGCTGCCGCATCACCAATGGTCCATTTGTCGGTTACTGCATCATATTTATACCCAATGGATACAAGGCTTTCAGGGCTTATGGCATCCATTTTACTATAGTCGGCCACAACAACAGGAACCTGTTTTGCGCCCATATTGTCTACGGCAAAACTTTCTCTTCTCCTGTATTCAAAGGGATTATAGGGTAATTCATCAATGGGCGGAATATTGCCGGTTGAATTTTCCCGGTTCGCATAGCGTTTTACCAAATCTTTGCAAACGGGTATCTCCCATTCGGGGTCTTCGGTAAGGCTTACGCGGATGGTATCGCCAATACCATCTTCCAGTAAAGTACCAATTCCAACGGCGCTTTTTACCCTTCCTTCTTCTCCGTCGCCTGCTTCTGTAACACCCAGGTGCAACGGATAGGCTTCGCCAAATTCAGCATCCATCTGATGTATGAGCAGGCGATAAGCCTGTACCATCACTTGCGGATTGGAAGATTTCATGCTTAACACAATATTGTGGTAAGATTCAGCTCTGGCGATCCGCAAAAATTCCATGGCACTTTCTACCATGCCCATGGGCGTATCTCCATAGCGGCTCATGATGCGGTCGCTCAGCGAGCCATGGTTGGTACCGATGCGCATCGCAGTTCCGTATTCTTTGCAGATTTTTACCAGGGGGGTAAAACGTTCGCGTATGCGCTCTATTTCTTCCAGGTATTCCGCATCGGTGTATTCGATCTGTTCAAATTTTTTCTTGTCAACATAATTGCCCGGGTTCACCCTCACTTTTTCAATAATTCTTGCGGCTATTTCTGCGGCATTGGGTGTGAAATGGATATCGGCAACCAGTGGTGTATGGTAACCCCGTTGACGCAATTCGTTTTTTATGTTCAATAAATTCTCGGCTTCTTTTTTGCTGGGGGCGGTAATTCTTACCAGCTCTGCCCCCGCTTCAATACAACGAATGGTTTGCTCAACGGTAGCAAGGGTATTCATGGTATCGGTAGTGGTCATGGTTTGTACACGAATGGGGTGGCCATTGCCCAGAAGCAGGTTGCCAATTTTTACTTCCCTGGTTATTAATCTTTTATACGCTGTAAGAGAGGGGCAATACAAGTTCATACATACATGATGAAGGGCAAAACTAATAAAGAAACCGCAGTAAGGGTTAAGAGTTCAAATATTAATGGCGGGTCTATTGCAATTTAACACAGGAATGTTTATTTTTCTGCTTAGCTCAT
>JBDKLG010000122.1:0-6547 GCA_039795695.1 Bacteroidota bacterium | reverse complement strand
TGCGAATGAACTGGCGGCTACCAGTGGCATACTAACCAGTGCAGCCCAAACTTATACTGCCAATATTATAACGCCATTAACCCTGGCTGTGAATAATACCTGCCTCATGCGCATCATTGTTCAGGAAACCAATCTTGCCTCGAATATTGTGGCCTGCGGAACCTATGGAAAAGGAGAAACACAGGACTACCGTGTAAAAGTTGTAAAACCAACTACCGATCTGGGCATCAGCCAAATCATCTCACCGTCACCGAGTGATTGTCCTGGATCCGGACAGTTACTCACTGTAAAAATCAGCAATTACGGAACAGGGGCCCAATCCAATATTCCGCTGCTGGCTACGATTACTGCAGGAGCTACTACTGTAGCCAATCTTTCCTTTACTTTCCCGGGACCTTTGGCTGCTTCAGAATCTTTTATTTATACTTTCCAAACCCCTTTTACCACTGCGGGTGCTACGGCCTATACCATCTCCGTTACTACCAATAAAACCGGGGATCAGCTTACAAGTAACAATGCCCTTGTTACCAGCATTACTTCCGGTGCCAAACAGGCGACACCTGTTGGAGAAGGAGAGATTTGCGGGACCAATGTTTTCCTGAAAGTGACCAATGCCGACCAGTCAAATTACTACTGGTATTCATCGCCTACGGCCACCAGCCCTTTCAGTCTTGGTTCATCAACAAGTACCACCACCATCCCTTCCGATAAAACCTACTATGTGCAAAAAGAAGCCGTAGCCAATATTGGCCCGGCAAACAGATCGGTATTTAGCTCGGGGGGGTATAATGTATTCAGTGGCAACTATGTTAAAATCAACAATACAGTACCGCTGAATATTGAAACAGCCAGATTGTACATTAAGAATGGCGGAAAGATAAAATTTACCGTGGCAGACCTGGTAAGTGAAGATGCCAATACGGGCGGCTATCGATATACGCCTCTTTCTACCCAAACAATTGATGTATACCCAACAACCCCTAATCCGGGTCCGGATGCACAGGCTTTGGATGCGAATGATACAGGTGCTGTTTATCGCTTAAATCTTGCCGTACCATCTATTGGCGACCATATCATTATCATAGAATGCCAGGACCGCTTTGGCCAGCTTGATACCATCATTACTGCCAATAACGCGAATATATTCAGGAACAATGCCATTACGGGTACAAGCACCTATCCTATTGCAGTGCCGGGTATTATGTCCATAACAGGAAACAGTGCACATTTTGGCACATCCAAAGAATCCCAGTTCTATTATTTCTTTTATAACATGAAAGTGAATACGGGTGCCTGTACCAGTGACAGAAGCACGGTTGTTGCAGTTAATGCAGCTGTGCCCAGCGTTACCCAACAGGGAGATTCCTTAATCAGCAGTGCTGCTACCGGTAATCAATGGTACCTGAATGATACAACGGTTATTGCCAATGCAAACGGGAAAATTTATAAACCAACCAAATCGGGTAAATACAAAGTTGTGGTAACTGATGCATTCGGATGCCAGCAATCGTCCAATACCATTAATTATGCAGTAACAGCAACTTTTGATGTAATTGCCAGAGAAATCAAACTCACGGTTTCCCCGAATCCTAACAGGGGCATATTCAATCTTTCATTCGAAGTAAGCACCCGTGCCGATTTGTCTATTGAATTACTTAGTGCCAGTGGGCAAAGGGTGTACCAGAGGGCTTATTCCGGCTTTACCGGCAAGTATTCACAAGTGATACGGCTGGATGATCTCAGCAGTGAGTTTTATGTTCTTAAAATAGTTCATGATAAAAAGACCTACCTGCAAAAAGTACTGATCATGCGATAGATTGTTTTACCCGGATAACGGATGCAGCAAAAATTACGAGAACGTTTGCGTAAATTTTTGCTGCATTTTTACGTGTAGAACGCCTGAAATATAGCGCCACCCCCCTGTTTTATTTCATTATTAAGTACCTTGGCAAAAAAATTAACATGCTTGAACCCTGGCGCAGCGGTAAAGTAATCAAGATTGAAAATGCAACCGCGCAAACACGTCGATTCTGGATACAAATTCCTGAGCTGGAATCTTTCGATTATAAACCCGGACAGTTTGTAACCCTCGACCTACCCATTCACGAACAAAAAAACAAACGCTGGAGAAGCTACTCAATTGCCTCTGCACCCAATGGTACCAATGTTTTTGAACTGGTAATCGTACACCTGGAAGGTGGATTGGGCACTACTTATTTGTTTAATGAAGTAACCGTTGGCAGCGAGTTAACATTAAGGGGGCCTCAGGGAAAATTTACTTTGCCTGAAAGCATTGCAGAAGATATTTATTTTATCTGCACAGGTACAGGTATTGCTCCATTCAGATCCATGGCACATTTTATTCATCACCACAAACTGCCGCACCAGAACCTGCACCTGATTTTCGGATGCAGAACTTTGGGCGACGGACTCTATATTGATGAATTAAAGCAACTGGAGAAAGATGAACCCGGTTTTTTCTTCCACCCCTGCTATTCCCGCGAAGCCACTGTTCCCGATGGTGCACAGAAGGGTTATGTACATCCGGTATATGAACTGTTAACAGAGATGGGTAAAAAACCGGCAAAATTTTATTTATGCGGCTGGAAAGTAATGATTGACGAAGCCAAGCAACGCATACTGGCAATGGGTTACGACAGAAAAGCCATTCACCTGGAACTATACGGATAAAGATGAAAAACAGGAAGCCGGCAATTAAGCAGGTATTTGCATCCTGCCTGATTACCGGCTTCCCGATTGATTACATAAGCTGTTCCAATACCAAATCCCTGACCTTACTCATCAATACCCTTTCCTGCACCATGGAATCACGGTACCTGACGGTAACGGTTTTATCTTCTTTTGACTGATGATCGATGGTAACGCAAAAAGGTGTGCCAATCGCATCCTGTCTCCGGTATCTTTTTCCGATGGCATCCTTCTCTTCATAAAAGCATTTGAAATAAGGTTTGCATTCATCCATCAGCTCTCTGGCAATCTCGGGTAATCCATCTTTCTTGGTAAGCGGTAACACAGCCAGTTTGATTGGAGCAAGCTTTGCCGGCAAATGCAATACTACCCTGCTATCGCTGCTTCCGTCTTCTTTTGGAATGGTTTCTTCTTCATAAGAATTGGAAAGTATCAGGAGGAACATCCTGTCTAAACCAATAGAAGTTTCCACTACATAGGGAACATAATTCTGGTTGATTTCATTATCGAAATACTGTAATTTCTTTTTGCTGTATGTCTGATGCTGGGTTAAATCAAAATCACTTCTGGAATGAATTCCTTCTACCTCTTTAAAGCCAAAAGGGAAGGCATATTCAATATCGCAGGCTTCTTTGGCATAATGTGCCAGTTTCACGTGATCATGGTAACGGTATTTATCCTGATCAATACCCAGGCTTAAATGCCATTGTAGCCTGGCTTCCTTCCAATATTGGTACCATTCCCCTTCCGTACCCGGGCGTACAAAAAACTGCATTTCCATCTGCTCAAACTCACGCATGCGGAAAATAAACTGGCGTGCTACAATCTCATTTCTGAAAGCCTTCCCTGTTTGTGCAATACCAAATGGAATTTTCATCCTGGCAGTTTTCTGCACATTCAGAAAATTAACAAATATTCCCTGCGCAGTTTCAGGACGTAAATAAATGGTATCTGCATCTTCTGCTACCGATCCCAGCTGTGTAGCAAACATCAGGTTAAATTGACGGATTTCTGTCCAGTTAGAACTTCCGCTAACAGTGCAAACAATTTTCTGTTCCAGGATCAGCTCCCGCAAACCGGTAAAATCTTCCGCTGCCAGCAGGGCATCCATTTTAGCCAGCAAAGCTTCTGCTTCCTTTCCGCCATCATTATTTTTCTCCCGCAACTGGTCTGCTTTGGCCTCCAATAAATGGTCTACGCGGTATCTTTTTTTACTATCGCGGTTATCAATCATGGGATCACTGAAATTGTCTACATGACCGCTTGCTTTCCAGGTAGTGGGGTGCATAAAAATAGCCGCATCAATACCCACAATATTTTCATGCAACTGGGTCATACTCTTCCACCAGTAGTCGCGAATATTTTTCTTCAGCTCACTGCCATAGGGGCCATAGTCGTATACAGCGCTAAGTCCGTCATAAATTTCACTACTGGGAAATACAAAGCCATATTCCTTTGCATGGGAGATAATGGCTTGAAACTGATTATCTTGTTGTATGCTCATAACGGCCGCAAAAATATGCTTTTACCCTTGGTCTGCGAAACAGGAAAGCCCGTTTCAGCCGTTTATCCTTAAAAATCAATTCATTCATCCACTATTCCTTTGAAAATCACCTAAAAAAATTAGTTTTATCCCTACTTAAAACAAGATTCCCATGTTCAGAAGATTATGTTTTTTATTACTGCTTATCCCGGCATGCCTGCATGCACAACAAACAACAGAATACCCTTCAGATTACCTTAGTCCGGCTTTTCATGCCGGCAGAAGAGCGGCATTTAAGGAAATGATGCCTAAAAATTCGGTGGCTGTATTTTTTGCTTCGCAGGTCAGGCAAAGAAATAATGATGTAGATTATTTTTATGCTCAAAGCAAGAATTTTTATTACCTGACCGGATTGGAAGAGCCCAATTCCGTTTTATTGCTTTTCAAAGAACCGGTTACCCTCTTAGATAAAACTGGTACAGAATTCCTATTTGTACAGCCCCGGAATCCATTAAGAGAAATGTGGACGGGCAAAATTCTTGGTGTGGAAGGCGTTAAAGAAAAATACCAACTGGAGAATGTATTTACCCATGATAAATTTACCGGCAGCACCCTCAATTTATCCAAAATCGATTCAGTTTTAAGTTTATACAGGGAAGAAACGATTCTGTCGAAGTTCAATGCCAATCCCGATCCGCTCAGCCGCATGGCAGAACTAACCGACAGCCTGATAAAAGCTGCAAAAACACCCATGGCCGAAAGAACCACGAACCGTATCCTGGTAAAACTCAGGGGTACCAAGCAGCCCGAAGAAATTGCCATTATGGAAAAAGTAGTGGCCATGAGTGCCCAGGGGCATAATGAAGTGATGAAAGCAGTTAAGCCGGGCATGACTGAATACCAGGCCCAGGCTGTAATGGAATATATGTTCAAAAAAAATGGGGCCGAATTTGTAGGCTATCCCAGCATCAATGGTTCAGGAGAAAATACCTGCATCCTGCATTATGAAACCAACCAACGGCTGATGAAAGACGGAGACCTCCTCCTAAGTGATTGTGCCGCTGAATACCACGGGTACAGTGCCGATATAACGAGAACCATCCCTGTTAATGGCAAATTCAACCCTGAACAAAAAATTATTTATGAGCTGGTATTGGCTGCCCAGGATTCTGCTTTTCTGCAATGCAAACCGGGTAGTTCTATCACAGCAGTACATGCAGCGGCGGCAAGGGTTATTACCAAGGGCCTGCTATCGCTGGGCATCATGAGTACAGAAAGAGAATTAAGAACTTATTTCCCCCACGGCACTTCCCACCACCTGGGATTGGATGTACACGATATGGGCGGAAGGGGCCAATTAGAAGCCGGTGCTGTTTTTACCGTTGAGCCTGGTATTTATATTCCGCCGGGAAGCAAATGCGATAAAAAATGGTGGAATATCGGGGTGAGAATAGAAGACGATGTATTGATTACTGCTTCGGGCTATAAAAACCTTTCGGCTGCCTCTCCAAGAACTGTAGCAGAAATAGAGAAAATGGCCAAACAGAAAACTGTTTTCAAATAAATTGATGGATAATTAATGGTGAATGGTCAACATCTTGCTGCCATTCACCATTATAATTTTTTATTATTCCGATGCCGCTCGGCATCACGGGTGGTTTTCTTCTCGAAATTCTTCTCCAGAGCCTTCGTAAGATCTACACCGGTTTGATTGGCCAAACACAAGAGAACCCAGAGTACATCGGCCATTTCATCGCTCAGTTCCTTGCTTTTATCGGAATCTTTAAAAGACTGTTCCCCATACTTTCTCACCATAATTCTACTCAATTCACCCACTTCTTCCATCAGGATACCCAGATTGGTGAGCTCTGAAAAATACCTGACGCCAATGGTTTTAATCCAGTTGTCTACCTGCTGTTGCGCGGATTCAATTGTCATAATAATCAGTTTATTTTAGTCCGAAACTGCCATGTACCAGTTTAATATTCATTACTGTTGCAATGGATTCGCCCCGCTGCTTAATTAATGTTGCTTTTGCTCCTTCATATAAATCATCCACGGTTTCCTTAAAAAGACTAACCCAGCGCTTGAAATATTCGTCTTTAAATGGAGACACCTCGTGTAGTTTTTCATGCGCAGTCAATACATCACCCCGGTAATTCCCCTTTTCAAAAACAACCGATTCCCAGAAATCAACAATTCTGTCGATATGTTCTTCCATATTCAGGGCAATCACTTCTGTGAAATAATGTCCGATCAATTCATCGGTCAAAGCCTTGCTGTAAAAGGATTTCATGAGAACTGTGAGGTCATCCCTGTTTTGTATATCATTCATAACTATCTGGTGGATTGGCG
>JBDKLG010000121.1:0-14229 GCA_039795695.1 Bacteroidota bacterium | reverse complement strand
TTCGATATTAAGCTCCTTTAATTTCACCTCATCATTTTCCCTTTTAATGGCTTCTCTTTCAATTTCCAGCTGCCTGATTTGCCTTTCAAGCATATCCAGTTCCTCCGGCATAGAATTCATTTCCAGTCTGAGTTTGGCAGCACTCTCATCAATCAGGTCGATGGCTTTATCGGGCAGGAACCTATCAGTCATATACCTGCTGGACAGTTCTACTGCAGCAATAATGGCCTCATCCTTGATACGTACATGGTGATGTGTTTCGTACCTGTCTTTCAATCCCCTCAGAATAGACACGGCATCTTCGATGGTTGGCTCATCAATTACTACTTTCTGGAACCTTCTTTCCAGGGCTTTGTCTTTTTCAAAATATTTCTGGTATTCATTTAAAGTAGTTGCACCAATGGCCCTCAGTTCTCCCCTTGCCAATGCGGGCTTAAGAATATTGGCTGCGTCCATGGCCCCTTCACCACCGCCTGCACCAATCAAAGTATGTATTTCATCAATAAAAAGTATGATTTCTCCTTCACTGGTGGCTACTTCCTTTACCACCCCTTTCAGTCTTTCTTCAAATTCTCCTTTGTATTTCGCGCCGGCAATCAATTGGCCCATATCCAGTGCAAAAATCGTTTTTGAGCGAAGGTTATCAGGAACATCCCCATTGATGATTCGCATGGCCAAACCTTCTACAATGGCCGTTTTTCCTACACCCGGCTCTCCAACCAGAATCGGGTTATTCTTGGTTCTTCTGGTTAATATATGCAGTGTTCTCCTGATTTCTTCGTCTCTGCCAATCACCGGATCCAATTTGCCCTGTCTTGCCATTTCATTCAGGTTCTTGGCAAATTTGTTGAGCATATTTAACTGTGTTTCCTGTGTTTGAGATTGGATCGTATCCCCTTTCCGCAGGTCTCTGATAGCAGTAATCAACCCCTTTTCCGTTAACCCCGCAGCTTTCAGTGTTTTGGCTGTATCATCATTTACCTGCAAAAGGCCCAATAATAAATGTTCTGTACTAATAAACTCATCTTTGAATTCCTTTAAGCTATTATTGGCTTTGAGGAAAACATTGTTTAAATCGCGGCTGATATTTTGTGCAGGTTCACCCGAAGATATTTTTGGGAGCCTGGCTATGCCTTCGTCAACTTTGGAGATGGTGAAGCTAATATTTACACTGTTCCTTTTTAAAAGGAATTCCACAGGACTATCCTTGTCTGCAAGCAGCGCTTTGAGCAGGTGGTTCGTCTCTATATTCGGGTTACCATTATCGAAGGCAATTTGCTGGGCAGCCTGAATTGTCTCCTGTGCTTTAATGGTGTGATTATTTAAATTCATAATAACGGGTTTATCGATTGTGTTTATTGCAGCTATACGCATTCATCAGTAAGCTGTTAAAAAAAATCTAATGCGGTTTCAACATTTTCATAATCAATGGCTAACTAACAAAATTCGAATAACTTTATCCACTGTAGCAAAACTTCATCCAATCTATAAATTCGGAAAATATGTCGCAAAAAGCCCATCTTACCTGCGTAAAAGTCATATCCCCATTGATTTTTCTGCTATTCTTTCAGTTTGGCAAGGCCCAATATGGGTTTTCTGAACTTGACCAGAAATTGGAAAAAGCCAGAAAAGAATTGGGGGGCAATGCTGTTACGCTTATTTATAAGGATGGCAAAATCATCTATACAAAGGAACTGGGTGAATTTAATGCAAAAACACAGGCCCCCATTGCCAGTTGCAGTAAATGGTTAACTGCTGCTTTGGTGATGCAGTTTGTAGACGAAGGAAAAATCACCCTCGATGATAAAGTAAGCAAGTACCTGCCCATTTTCAGCAAATACTCCAAAGGATTTATCCGTATTCGCGATTGTCTTGCACATCTTACCGGTATTGAATCTGAGCCCATCAGGCTCATGAATATTCTGGGTAGAAAAAAATATGCCAGTCTGGAAGAAGAAGTGAACGATTTTGCATCAAAAAAAGAGATCATGGCCAACCCTGGACTTGAATTCAGGTATAGTAATATTGGACTGAATATTGCTGCAAGGGTATTGGAAATTGTGGGCAAAAGAAGTTTCGAACAATTGATGCAGGAAAAACTTACCCGGCCATTAATGATGCGAAGCACCAGTTTTTCCAGCCTGCAGGCAATCAATCCCTCAGGTGGGGCTATATCTACGGCAAGTGATTACATGAACTTCCTTTCTATGTTATTAAACAAAGGACTCTTTAACGGAAAAAGAATCCTTAGCGAACAGTCTATCCTGGAAATGCAAACGGTAAGAACCAATTCATCCATGATCAAGTATGCCCCTGATGCAGCAAAGGGCTTCAATTATGGCTTTGGCGAATGGATACTGGAAGCTGATGACGATGGAAAGGGGCAGGTAATCGCTTCTCCCGGTTTATTTGGCACCTGGCCCATGATCGACAATTGCCGCGGTTATGCCTGCATATTTTTTACCAGGGGTTTATTGGGTGAAGAAAAAAAAGAACTCTATATGGATCTCAAAAAATCCATTGATACGCAAATCAGTTCGCACTGTAATAAATGATGCCATTTAATTTGATCGGTTGATTAATAAGAATTACCATACCAATTTAGTAAAGCAAACTGCCAGTGAGTTGGGATTCTCTTATTGTGGCATCACCAAAGCTGTTAAACTGGATGAAGATGCCAAAAGACTGGAGTTGTGGCTAAACAAAGGGATGCAGGGCAGCATGCATTATATGGAAAATCATTTCGACCTCAGGATCGACCCGACAAAACTGGTGCCGGGAGCAAAATCCGTAATAACGTTGTTGCAAAACTATTATCCCGAAGCAATACAGCTGGCCGATAGCCCAAAGATTGCCAAATATGCATGGGGGAAGGATTACCATGATATTATCAGGAATAAAATGAAAGAATTGTTGTTTCTGTTGAAGCAGGGAATTGGGGAGATTAACGGGCGGGGGTTTGTTGATTCAGCTCCTGTATTGGAAAGAACCTGGGCCCTCAAATCAGGTATTGGATGGATTGGTAAAAACGGGAACCTGATCACAAAAGAAAATGGTTCTTTTTTCTTTATCGCCAACCTGATTGTTGATATTGAATTGAATTACGATGACCCATATGCCAAAGACTATTGCGGCACCTGCAACAAGTGTGTAGAAGCCTGCCCTACTCAAGCCATCCTGGACAATAAAGTTGTGGATGGAAGCAAGTGCATCAGTTATTTTACTATTGAACTCAAGGATGCACTGATTCCGGAAAGCATGAAAGGGAAATTTGACAACTGGCTTTTCGGCTGCGATACCTGTCAGGATATTTGTCCCTGGAACCGCTTTAGTTCCCCCCATGCCGAACCCAATTTCACGCCAATCCCAGAAATACTGGATTTAAACACAGGAGAATGGGAGATGATGACGATGGAGCGGTTTTTACAGGTATTCAAAGACTCGCCTCTCAGAAGAAGTAAATATGAAGGAATCAGGAGAAATCTTCGCTTTATAAAAACAAGCGACTAATCAGGCACCCGATAAGCGCTTAGCCCTAAATTTGTTGCATGAATTTATCGGAAAGAGATCAGGAATTTATCTGGCACCCGTTTACCCAGCAAAAGAACAGAACCCCTGCCATACCCATTGTAAAAGGAGAAGGCGCTTTGTTGTTTGCAGAAGACGGGAAAAGCTATATCGACAGTATCAGCAGCTGGTGGGTAAATTTACACGGGCATGCACACCCCTATATTGCGGAAAAGCTTTACAGGCAGGCATTGCAGCTGGAGCAGGTCATTTTTGCGGGCTTTACACACCGGCCTGCCGTTGAACTGGCAGAAAGATTAATGCCCAAATTACCCGGTCAGTTTTCCAAGATATTTTACAGCGACAATGGCTCTACTGCTACTGAAGTAGCCATCAAAATGGCCATCCAGTTCTGGTGGAACAAGGGAAATTTCCGGCGCAAAAAAATACTCGCATTCCGCGACGCATACCATGGCGACACTTTCGGGGCCATGAGTGTAAGCGACAGAAGCGTTTTTACACTTGCCTTCCAGGATTATCTTTTTGAAGTCATTTTCATTCAAACGCCCACAAGTGAAAATATCACAGAATTAAAAACGATTGTTGGAGCGTCGGGCAATGATATTGCTGCTTTCATTTATGAGCCCCTGATCCAGGGGGCAGGAGGCATGAAGATATATGGTAAAAAGGAAATGGAAGAGCTACTGGTCTGTGTTAAAAATGCAGGCATTATTTGCATAGCCGATGAAGTAATGACCGGTTTTGGCAGAACCGGTAAATTATTTGCAAGTGAACACCTCTTTACCAAACCCGACATCATTTGCCTGAGCAAAGGCCTAACAGGCGGTACCATGGCATTGGGTATTACTGCCTGTGCTCCATTTATTTATGAGGCATTTTTGCAGGAAGATAAATTGAAAACATTCTTCCATGGACATTCCTTTACGGCAAACCCCTTAGCCTGTACGGCTGCACTGGCAAGCCTCGACCTGATTGAGAAAGAAACCTGTATGGCCGCCATTGAAACAATAACACAAAAAAATGAAGCATTTGTAAGGGAATTAAGAGAGACCAAAGGAATTGTTTCGGCCCGCAGCATTGGCACCATTGCCGCTTTTGAATTAGACCATCGTAAAAATGAATACCTCAACAATATCAGCACAGCCTGCACGGTTTATGCCATGGAATATGGCGTGTATATAAGGCCATTGGGTAATACGGTCTATAGTATGCCCCCCTACTGTATTACCGAAGCAGACCTGGAAAAAGTATATGAAACAATGAAGGGGATTATTGAAACATTTGGTCACTAAACAGAATTACCTGTTTTTTTCAGCCCTTGCCTTGAGTTTATTCAGATTCTTCTCCATCATTGTGCCAAGTATTTTATCGTTCATCATTGAACCGAGACGCTCCCAGGGGTACCAGGCCAGTTCCTGCTCAAACTGCCACTGCACAATGGTTAACCTTTCATGCGGGTTTTGAATGAATGTTATGCTGCTTGTTTGAAGCTGCTGTTTTTGATTAACCCATGTGGAAACAACAGAAGTTTCCGTAACAGTCCCAATTTTGACTTCCGTATTGCCCAACCTTGCATGGGTATCCGAATATACCTGCCCGCTTGCATTATCCAATCCTTCCATCCATTGCCCCCATTCATGAATATTTCTAACCAAGGGCATAATGGAATCCTTATCCGCTGTAATATTGACTGCTCTGGAAACCAATACTTTTGATGGAAGTAATATACCGATAAAGCATACGATCACAAACAAGGCAACAATACTGAACAAAACCAGTTTTACCAGTTTCATGTTTATTCCCATTTAAAAGTTTTAAAAGCCACTGCATATACAATCACCGTCCATATTCCCAATATTCCCAGCTCTTTCCAGCAACTTGCCAAACTCGCACCTTCAAAAGCAATATTGCGCATCGCATTGTTAAAATGGGTTAATGGCAATACCCGGCAAATGGGTTGCAACCATTCAGGAAATGCTTCAATTGAGAAAAAAGTGCCCGCCAGTAAAAACTGTGGAAGTGTAATCAGGTTGGCAAAAGGCGGAATGGCACTTTCACTTTTGGCTACACTGCTCACAATAAAACCAAACCCCATGAACAGGATCAACGCCAGAAAACTGAGTGTCATAATGGATAAAAAGGTCGTAAGTCCATTGACCAGTGTGAATTTAAAGATGAAATGACCTACCCCAATGATGATGATGGCTGTAAGCATTTGAAAAATAACCCTGCTCAAAGCCTCCCCTAAAACAATATAGGAACGCTTGATGGGAGTTGCATAAAAACGCTTTAATACCAATTGCTGGCGAAGATTGAAGAATAAAAAAGCAACCCCAAAAACACCTGAGCTTAACAGGGAAAATCCCAGCTGCCCGGGCAATATAAAATCAATGGTCCGGTAAATTCTTCCGGGTATTTGCTGAATCGTATTGCTTATGGTTGCAATGGTGGGTGCATTTGCATAGGTTTGCTGGTTGATACCGGCAATTACCGCATTCAAAATGGATTTCAACACCTGTATATTCTGTGGGTTTACTGCTTCCGAACTTACCAGGCTTATTTCATAAGGTGGATTGGCCAATCCGGATTTGACAATTTTAATTATTGCGGTTATCCTTCCCTTTTCCAGGTCTTCTTTTAATTCCAGGTCGCTTTTTTTAACCAGGTTAATACCGGCAATACCTTTTAATGCGGTATACACAGGATTGGCAGTATCTGAGCTTTTATCTACCGCCACATTCAATGATACCCTTCCTCCTCCTCCAATAAAGCCAAAAATCAATATAAAAATCAACGGAAAAGCAATGCTGAATAAAACAGCAGAAGGGCTTCTGAAAATGGCTCGTAAACTACCCCTGGTAATTGCCAGCATGGCACGGTACTGATTGTATTCTCCCTGCATAACTAATTCATTATGAGGCCAAATTTAGTTTTTATTTCCGCATTGAAAGAAACTGTTTTCTTAAGAAAGAAAACGGCCCGTTTTGACAAATGTCGTATATTTGTACGACAAATGGCAGTTATGGCAAAAGCGGTAAAATATGCGCCTGTTAAAAACATTCTTCCAAAAGTAGCGGAGGTTTTACTCCCCTATCCCACTGAAAAGAAAGGGGTGACGGTGGCAGAAATGAGCTATAAAAAGCTCAAAAAAATTGCCGACAAAGTCCCTTTTACCCAGACCGAATGGGCACATATTCTGCATTTATCGGAAAGAACCCTGCAACGTTATGCAAAAAACAATGGTTCATTTGAAGGTATTTATACAGACAGAATTATCCTTGTTGAAGAACTTATCCGTTTGGGCCTGGAAACCTTTGTGGACAGATCTGCTTTTTATGCCTGGCTTAAAAAAGAAAAAACAATCATGGGGCAGCAATTGGGGTTTGATGCCCTTTATACAGAAAGAGGGATACAGGAACTGATACAACAGCTTAACAGGGTTCAATACGGTATTTACGCATGACCCTATATCGTTTTGCCCATAAAAAACATGCAGCAGCGCTGGATGGAACAGGGGCCCGCTTATTTGGGGGAAGATGGAACCCCGTTGGTATTTCCTGTATCTATACCAGTGCCCACATTTCTCTGGCACTGCTTGAAATATTGGCCAATGCGCAAACACTGGAAGAACTGCAATCTATCCGTTTAATGGAAATACAGTTGCCGGCAACAATTGCGATTGGTGAGGTAAAATTAAAAAGTCTGAAAAAAGACTGGCAGCAGGATATTGATTATACACAATGGCTGGGCAAAGAAATCATTCAATCCAACGAGCTGCCGGTTTTTAGCATTCCTTCAGCAATTGTACCGAATGAAAATAATTTTATCCTCAACCCCCTGCACCCTGATTTTAAAAAGATCAAGCTAACGCATCAAAACGATTTCCATTTCGATGAAAGGCTTTTCAGGCATTCTGCCATCAATTGATCTCAATCACAAAGGGCATACGTGTTTGCGGAATCCCCATCATCTGTTTCACTTTCTTGAATTCGCTCCATATACGGCTGTTTTCAAGGCCTATTTCATTTTTAATCAGGTCAGTGGAAATGGCTTTTTTATAGCCGCTCATAATCTGTTCAAGAAAATTTTTCTTCTCGGGATATTCCTTTAGCTGGTAATCGGCAAGTTTGGCTTTATCGGCTGCAAATGCAATGGCATCTTGCAGGGTACCTATTTTATCCGTAAGCCCTACTGTTATTGACCTTGCTCCCGTCCATACCCTTCCCTGTGCAATACTGTCTACATACAGGATGTCTTTTTTGCGTCCTTCTGCCACCCTTGATTTAAAACTGTCATAGATGGAATCGGTTCCGGCCTGAAAAAATCTTTTTTCGGTTTCATTCAATGGGCGGCTGCTGTTCCCCATATCTGCATAAGGGGCCGTTTTAATTCCATCGAAAGTAATACCGAGCTTGTTTTTATAAAAGGAAGCAAGATTGGGCACAATACTGAAAACCCCGATAGACCCGGTAATGGTATTTTCATCGGCAAAAACATAATCTGCATTACAGGAAATATAATACCCGCCTGAAGCTGCTACATCACCCATGCTCACAATCACCGGTTTTTCTTTTTTTGCAAGTGTGATCTCTCTCCAGATAACATCACTGGCCAATGAACTTCCGCCGGGAGAATTTACCCTGAATACGATGGCTTTTACTTCCTTATCCATGCGTAGTTTGCGAATCAGCGTTCGGAATGCATCGCTTCCTACCTGCTCATTAGCCCCGCTGCCGGAAACAATATCTCCATCTGCAAAAACCACTGCCAGTTTACCGCCTACCCCCTGTTCTTTATACGGAACAGCTTTTGAATAATCACTGAATGAAACAAAATTTATTTTTGCCCTTTCGCTGATTTGTAATTTTTCCGAAAGCTTTTTCTTGATTTCGTCATCGTATTTCAACCCGTCAACCAATCCGTTTTTAAGGGCATCATTGGCCGTTTGAATGGCCCCGCTAACAGCCAGCTGCCGAAGAGTGGCCGTATCCAGGCTTCTGGAATAAGCAACTGCTTTTAAAAAATGATTGTACAAATCTCCTAACCAAACCGATGTTTGCAGGCGATTGGCATCGGTCATCTGTGTTTCACGCAATGGCTCTGTAGCACTTTTGAATTTACCTGCATAAAATATTTGTGGCTGAATTTCTAATTTGTCCAACAGCCCCTTTAAAAACAGCAGGTTGGAAGAAAAGCCATCCCATTCAAGCCCACCCTGCGGATGACAATAAATTTTATCGGCTACACTTCCGATATAATAACCTTTCTGGGTGATGGTTTCGCCATAGGCATAAATAAACTTATTGCTTAGTTTAAAATTCTGCAGCGCTTTCCTCAATTCCTCACTGGAAGCATACCCATTGGGATTGGTTCCGCAAAGAATATACATACCTTTAACAGAAGAATCCGATTTTGCATATTCAATCATCCGGATCATATCGAACAGGGAGGGCTGGTCTTTTTCTGTATCATTCAGCAATGCATTTACCGGATTATCCTGGGCCTGCTCTTTGAATTGGCTGGATAAGTCAAGCAACAGCACAGCTTTGTTTCCTACATAGGGCTTATCGCCCGAAGACGCACCTGCAATGATTCCTATTAATATGAAAACACCCAATAGGGTAAAAACTACCAATGCCAGGAATGATGCAAAAAATGTTTTAAAGAAAGCCTTCATAAAAATTGATTAACTGATAATGAATTTAAAGATATTTGATACAGATAATAATAGTCAATTTATGGGCATTGCATATTTACTGATAGGCGGTAATCTTGGCAACAGAGAAGCCTATTTGGCAAAAGCCGCTCATCTTATTGAACAAACCTGCGGCAATATCGTTCATTATTCGGCTATTTATGAAACCGAAGCCTGGGGATTTACGGATCAACCAGGTTTTTATAACCAGTGTCTGGCATTGGCAACAGACTTATCTGCCGAAAACCTCTTGAAACAGCTGCTGCAGATTGAGCTGGATATGGGTCGGGTAAGGGGCATTAAAATGGGGCCAAGAATCATTGATCTGGATATTTTATTGTATGACCAGGAGGTTGTTTCGGGTAATTTATTAACATTGCCTCACCCCTCGCTTCCCTATCGGAGATTCGCCCTTTTACCGCTGGCAGAAATTGCGCCAGACCTGAATCACCCCGTATTGCATCTGTCAATAAGCGCGCTTTTGGCCAACTGCCCCGATCAATTAAATGTGCAAAAAAAAACCTAGGGTGGTATGCGCAGGAAGTTAATTTTGATTGATACCGAGTAAACTATTCATGAAACACCACTTTATCACCGTTGAAGGAAATATTGGCGTAGGAAAAACAACACTTACTCATTTATTGGCCAAACATTTTAATGCAAGACTGATTCTGGAAGAATTTGATGAAAATCCTTTTTTACCCAAATTTTACGAAAACCCCGCCCAGAATGCTTTTCCGCTTGAACTGTTTTTCATGGCAGAGCGATACAAACAGTTAAAGGAAATGGTGCATACCAAAGACCTGTTTCAGAGTGTTACCATTTCTGATTACCTTTTTACAAAATGCCTGCTCTTTGCAAAAGTAAACCTGCCTGAAGAGGAATTCAGGCTTTACCAGAAATTATTTGACATCATTCATTCACAACTGGCTTTCCCGGATATTTTGATCTATTTACATGCCCCCGTACAAAAACTGCAATCGAATATCAAAAAAAGAAACCGTGCCTACGAACTGAATATTGCAGACGCCTATCTCTTCAATATCCAGGAAACCTATACGAGTTATATCAAGCAGCACAATATCAAAACCATTTTTATTGACGCCAGTAATGCCGATTTCCTGGGCAATGAAAAACATTTGCAGATTGTAATTGATGCGCTGGACAAGGATTATGAGGCAGGGCAGCATTATTTCAGTTTACCTTAGCAAACCGGCGTGAAAAAACCTGCGATTGTTGCCAATTCAGTAGTTTTAATGACGGTCTTTTAGTTTCTAATTCGTAACATCGATTACCCCAATGCCTTCCAATCAACTAAATCACGACCCTTTTGCTGCCATGAGAATTGCAGAATACCGCAATCTGATGATGGGCCGGTTTTTATTTATTATGGGGTTGAGAATGATGGGAACACTGGTTGGCTGGTGGATCTATGAATTAACCGGAGAGCCTTTCGCCATCGGCCTCATAGGCCTTTCAGAAGTAATCCCGGCCGTTTCGCTTTCTCTTTATGCCGGACATATCATTGATATCAGTGAGAAAAGAAAACTATTATTACGCGGGGTATCCCTCTATTTACTCTGTGCAATTCTATTATTGGGCTTATCCAGTTCCTATACGGCAAGCCAGCTGAGTAAGCACTGGATTGCTTTCAGTATCTATATCATCATTTTTTTTACCGGCATATTCAGGGCTTTTACCGGCCCCAGCTTTGGCACCATGGTTGCTTCCATTGTTCCAAAAAATATTTTACAAAATGCCACTACCTGGAACCAGGGCATCTGGCTTTCCGCATCTGTAATAGGCCATGCCAGTGTAGGATTTCTGATAGCAGGGCTGGGGAATTCAGGGTCACTATTCGTTATTTGCCTATTGGTTGCTGTAGGATTTGGGTTTATGTACCAGATCAAGCCAAAACCTGCTTTAAATGAACCGGGCGAAAAGAAAACCCTGGAAAGTGTGAAAGAAGGCCTGCGTTTTGTATTCAAAACCAAGGAAGTGCTGGGAGCTTTATCGCTGGACCTTTTTGCCGTATTGTTTGGGGGGGCCGTGGCCATGATACCTGTATTTGCAAAAGACATTTTACATGCAGGTCCAATTGGGTTTGGATGGCTGAATGCCGCATCTGATATAGGTTCTATCCTCATCATCATTATCCTTACCTTTTCACCCATGCACAAAAGGCAGGGGCGAAAACTTTTGCTTTCTGTTGCCGGATTCGGCGCATGTATCATCGTATTCGCTCTTTCCAAACTATTCTGGCTCTCTTTTGCCGCTTTACTGCTCAGTGGCATCCTGGATGGAATCAGTGTAGTGGTAAGAGGCACCATTTTACAACTAAAAACACCCGACCAAATGCGCGGAAGGGTTATGAGCGTTAACTCCATGTTCATCAACAGCAGCAATGAACTGGGACAATTTGAAAGCGGCGTGGCGGCCAAACTAATGGGCGTAATTCCCTCTGTGGTTTTTGGGGGGTGCATGACATTAATTGTGGTAGCCGGCACATGGATCAAAGCCCCAAGTCTGCGTAAAATGGAATACTAATTTTTATTATCTTGTAAGCCCGTATCACCAAAAAACTCAACCATGCAACGTCGCGCATTTCTTCGTACTTCCGGGCTTACAGCCGGATTAATGGCATTATCTGCCAAAGATTTATTTGCTGCACTACAACAACAGCCTGCTTTTAAAATAAAAATGCTGCGTGGAGATATTGGCATTTTTTCGGAAAGAGGCGGTACCATTGGGTTTTATCAATCCAAAGATGGATATGCGGTAATTGACTCGCAGTTTCCCGACCCTGCCAAACATATCATTGAAGAGTTGAAAAAAATGAAAGAACTTCCTTTCAAATTTTTAATCAATACCCATCACCATGGCGACCATACCGGCGGGAATATCTCTTTTAAGGATATTGCAGAACATGTGGTAGGCCATGAAAACTGCCTCGCCAATTATAAAAGGGTTGCAGAACAGGCCAAATCGGTAGATAAACAGCTGTTTCAGGATACCACATTCGGAGATAACTGGAAGCAGAAAATTGGCAAGGAAAGAATCAAAGCCCATTATTTTGGTGCCGGTCATACCAATGGCGATGCCATTATTCACTTTGAGAACGCCAATATTGCCCATATGGGCGATTTGCTCTTTAACCAGCTACCTCCATTTATCGACAGATCTGCAGGTGCGAATATCAAAAGCTGGATCGAGGTTTTGCAGAAAGCAGGAAAAACATTTGACAAAGACACTTTATTCATTTTCGGTCATGCAGGTGATCCGGAAAAAGTGACCGGCTCCAAAGATGACCTGGTAGCTTTTGGCGATTACCTGGAAAAACTGCTTGCCTATGTTGGGGGGGAAATCAAAGCGGGTAAAACAAGAGAGGAAATTGTAAAAGTAAAAGACATACCCGGTGTAAGCTGGAAAAACAGCGGTGCCGACAGGTGTCTTGGGGCTGCCTATGATGAACTCACTTCAAAGTAGCAACCAATTTTTCAAGTACATAATAAACCGCAGGGCAGAAACTGGAATTTTTTAAAGTGATGGCGGGTCTTTTCAAAATGATATCCTCATCGGTATAAGGGAATCTATGGCAGTCAGAAGGCCTGGCTTCATAGATTTCACAATAATTGTCGGAACCGAGGAAAGGGCAGGGTTTTGACTTGGTTACATAGTCGCCATCCGAATCTAAAAAAAGATACGTCTCAATAAAATCACCCTCTTTCATGCCAAGGTATTTACTGATTCTCTTGATATCGGGTGTTTTAAAACGGGGAGAATAATTTTTGCAGCAATTGGCGCATTGTAAACAATCGATTTTTTCAAAAGCTTCCTCATGAAAATCAGGGAGTAATTTTAATACCTTGTTCTTATTGGCCCTTTGCAGAAACTGCTTATACAGTTTCTGGTGTTCATCAGATCTTTTTTCCCAGTTATCCAGTTTTACCTCAGCAGTCATGGCAGTAGAAACAATTAAATGATATTTACAGGTATTCTGTTACTTTGCTATGCAAGATTAAATGGATTTGGCCGATTTTTTGAATAAAGTTTTGCCCTCCGAACATAACAACCATGCAGGCAATTATTGAACAGTGGCTGATTTTAATTTCCACCCCCATCTACCTCCTCATTATTGGAGTTGAGATAATACTTTCGCACCTGCAACACAAAAAAAGTTATTCGGTAAAAGATACCGTTACCAATATTTACCTCATGCTCCTCAATGGTGGCATCGATTTTCTTTTCAGGGTCGTTTATCTGGCCATTCTGCAGTTTTTTTACCAGCATGCATTTGTGCAAATTTCGAATACTTTTTGCTACTGGCTCAGTTTACTGCTTTTAGAAGACCTGCTTTATTACTGGTTGCACAGATTTGATCATCAAATCCGTTTTTTCTGGGCAGTACATGTTACACACCACAGCAGTGAGAAAATGAATTTTACGGTAGGTTTCCGCTCTTCCGTTTTCCAGCCCTTGTATCGATTCATTTATTTTATTCCCCTGGCATTACTGGGATTCCAACCACTCGATATTGTGGTAATTTATGCCGCTACCCAAATCTGGGGAATCTTTGTGCATACGGAATACATCCAAAAAATGGGTTGGTTGGAATACCTGCTCGTAACGCCCTCCCATCACAGGGTTCACCACGGTTCAAATCCAAAATACCTGGATAAGAATATGGGCATGTTTTTGATTATCTGGGATAAACTGTTTGGCAGTTTTCAACCGGAATTAAAGGCTGAGGAATACCAGCCCATCTCCTATGGCCTGACAAAA
Source organism: Bacteroidota bacterium (assembly GCA_039795695.1). GTDB lineage: Bacteria > Bacteroidota > Bacteroidia > Chitinophagales > Chitinophagaceae > Sediminibacterium. Next base: position 224 of record JBDKLG010000121.1, on the reverse strand, counting down.
AACCTGGAAAATCCCAATGCCATCAGTGTGGTATTTCATGAATGGCGACAAATATGGCGAGATGTAAATCAGCAGGATATCGGCTGGAAAGCACGCTGGAAATACCTGACCGGAAAACCCGGATGGAGCCACGACGGCAGCAGAAAAACCAGTCAGGAATTACTTGAAATGGAAAAGAAGGAAACAGATATTAAAAAATAGTATATAATACATTTTTTTGTAGT
>JBDKLG010000120.1:0-17289 GCA_039795695.1 Bacteroidota bacterium | reverse complement strand
ATGGTAATGGAAAGATTTTATGAAACACAGGTGAATGATTTTCCGGAACAGCCCAACTATATCAATAGTTACGTATATAAACTGATCAATGGCCCGGATTATTCTTTGGTGCGCTATACGGTAGAACATGCCATTGATTTTGCCAGGGGTTTGCAAAAAATTGTCGAATTGTTGCATAAGGAAACGCTTAGCAGGCAATTGATTACATGGACATCCCGCTTATCTATGCTGCTCAGTAAGCCCATGATTCAGGAATTGATGCAGGAAGACAAGAAAAAATTAACCCCCCTGCAGGTATTGCGTTACGGAGGCTTTATCAGGAATCATTTTAAAAACCCCTGTTTTGAAATTATTGATATCTATAGCAGGTTTGATGCATATTTAAGCCTTGCCAAAGCATGCAAAAAACACCAGTTTTGTTTTCCAAAATTCAATGAAGCAAAACAACCTTTTATTGAATCAACAGGCCTGCACCATATTCTGCTGGAATTACCTGTTGCTTATGATATCAAATTATGGGTTGACAAGAATTTCCTTTTTTTAACCGGTGCCAATATGGCCGGAAAAAGTACTTTTATCAAAGCAGTGGGCGTATCGGTATACCTTGCTCATTTGGGGATGGGGGTTCCGGCCAAGGAAATGGAATTGAGCTTTTTTGACGGGCTGTTAAGCAATATCCAGGTAGTAGATAATATTGTAAAAGGAGAAAGCTTTTTTTTCAACGAAGTGCAGCGGATTAAAAATACCATTGAAAAAATAAGTGACGGAAAAAACTGGCTTATTTTAATTGATGAATTATTCAAGGGAACCAATCAACAGGATGCCGTAAAGTGCAGTACCACAGTAATTGAGGGCCTGCGGAAAATGAAAAATGCCCTATTTATCCTGTCCACCCATTTATATGAGATTGGGGATGATCTGAAGAAATATACCAATATCCAGTTCCATTATTTTGAAACTTCTGTAAAAGACGACCAGCTGATTTTCAGCTACCAGTTAAAAGAAGGAGTGAGCAATGACAGACTGGGATACCTGATTCTTAGGAAAGAAGGAGTGGTAGCTTTACTGGAGAAATTATAATTAATACCGCCTGTAGCTTAACATATTGGCTTAAATGCTGTATTTCTGCACTTAAATAGTTGCTTTTTGTAACAAGTACTTAGTTTGTCTTATGAAAAAATCTCATTGGCTGGTAGCCGGCTTTTCTTTTTTAATACTTCTCGAAATTTTTAAGGTCTATTTCATTATGCCATTTCCGGGTAGCCAGAAGTCGAATACGGTTTCTTTCGCCTATTTTCTGCACAGCAATATTTCCTGGCTTAGGGTGCTGGGCTTTGCCATGCTGGTTGTGCCTTTACAGGACTTATTCAGAAATGGCAGTGGTTTGCAAAAAGTAGCTTGTGTTTTAGTAATTCTGCTCTATGGTTTTATTTACTATCTCTTCAATTTTCGGTTCCTGGCTGAAAAAATATTTTATCAGCCAAAACAAAAAACATTTGCCACCGCACTAAAAGACACAACCAATAAAAACAAGATCATTATTGGCCTGGTAATCAATAACCAGGCAAAAGCCTTTCCGGTAGAACTAATCGGGTACCATCACCAGGTGCGCGATAGCATTGCCGGCCAGCCCATTATGGTTACTTATTGTACGGTATGCCATAGCGGAAGAATTTATAGCCCGATAGTGAATGGCAAAGTGGAGAAATTCCGTCTTGTTGGAATGGACCATTACAATGCCATGTTTGAAGATGCTACTACTAAAAGCTGGTGGTTACAGGCCACAGGAGAGGCTGTTACGGGAAAATTGAAAGGACAAAAATTAATTGAAATACCTTCTGCACAAATGCGTCTGGGTGAATGGCTGGCCCTTTATCCCGAATCTTCTGTTCTTCAACCCGATAGTAATTTCAAAAAACAATATGCCGATTTAAAAGGTTTTGATGAAGGTACCATCAAAGGCAAACTTGAACGCCGCGACAGTTTGTCCTGGAAACTAAAATCATGGGTTATTGGGATAGACCTGAAAACTCAATCGAAAGCTTATGACTGGAATGGATTGGTGCAACAATCCATGATTACGGATTCCTTAGCCGGCATACCTGTACTTCTTACGATTGAGCCCAACGCAAAAACATTTTATGTGTTGAACAGAAAGCTGAACGGACAGGTTTTGCAGTTCATTGCAACAAAAGAAAAGGGGTTGATGGAAGATGTGCAGACACATTCCAGCTGGAAAATGAATGGCATTTGTATCGGAGGACCGCAGAAAGGGCGATATTTAGACAGAATGCAGGCCTACCAGGAGTTCTGGCATTCCTGGAAGCATTTTCATCCAAAAACCTTAACCAATCAAAACTGAAAGCATGAAAATCATCATCACGGTTATTGCCTTGTTTTTTTATACAGCGGGTTCAGCACAACTGCAAACACTCAATGCTGATGTTTATCACTGGGCTAACGGTACTTCAAAAAGAGAAATCCGTACCAAAATTTTCGAAGGTAGTGGCGCGGTTCTTGACATACATGCGATGAATGCCATCGGTTTGGAAAAAGGAAAAAACCTACGTTTAAAAGCCGATTCTGCCGATAACGAGCATTTTTACATCGTTAAAAAAGGGCCGGTTAAAGTAGTATTAAACAATCGGTCTTATACGCTTGACAGAGGTTCTGTCGTATTTGTTTTACCCGGAGACCCGGTTATGATAAGCAATGCAGGAGAAACCCAGGCCCAGTTATATGAAATGATTTTTCGTTCAAAAAATGGCGTAAACCTGCAAAGAGGCTATGCTTCAGGCCCTTCTTTTGTGATGAACTGGAATAATATGACAGAAAAGCAAACAGAGAAAGGAAGTACCCGGCAGTTATTTGATCGCAAAACTGCCATGCTTAACCGCTTTGACATCCATGTTACCAAATTGAATGTAGGATTGAGTTCACACCCTCCGCATACACATGCCAATGAAGAAATTATTCTGATGCTGGAAGGCGATTCGGAAGAGACCATTGGCACATCAACTAAGCAGTCTGCCGCCGGCGATGCCATTTACCTTAGTACGATGATCCCACATAATCTGACCAATATTGGCAAGATTCCCTGCCTTTATTTTGCCATTCAGTGGAATTAAATCAGGTATAAATACGCTATTATTTTAGCAGCTATGGCCATACCTTTCATTTACCTATTTGTCCGATGTAAATGAATGTACATGCTTGTAAAAACCTTTGGCAGCGCCGTATACGGTGTTGAAGCCATTAATATTACCATTGAAGTAAATGTTAGTATGGGGCAGGCCTACCACATTGTTGGTTTGCCAGACAATGCAGTGCGTGAAAGTTTACAGCGTACAGAGAGTGCCATTAAAACCAATGATTTCCATATGCCCCGTACCAAGATTGTTGTTAATCTTGCGCCGGCGGATATTAAAAAATCGGGTTCATCTTTCGATTTACCCATTGCCATCGGCATACTGGGAGCAAGTGAGCAACTGGAGGAACCGGACCGGTTGAAGGATTATATTATTATGGGTGAACTAAGTCTGGATGGAACTGTTCAACCAATCAAAGGCGCATTACCCATAGCTATTCAGGCACGTAAAGAAGGATTTAAGGGATTGATTGTACCACTGGCCAATGCAAGGGAAGCGGGAATGGTGAACCAGCTGGAGGTTTTTGGCGTAACACATTTATCGGAAGTAGTGAATTTTTTTGCTGATGAAAAAAGTTTACAACCGGTAGTTGTGAATACGAGAGAAGAGTTTTTCAGTAACCAGTACGATTTTGATATCGATTTCAGTGAAGTAAAGGGACAGGAGAACATCAAACGTGCAATGGAAATTGCAGCAGCGGGTGGGCACAACGCTATCCTGATTGGTCCACCCGGGGCCGGGAAAACCATGCTGGCAAAGCGTTTGCCAACCATACTGCCCCCTTTGAGTTTACAGGAAGCGCTGGAAACAACCAAGATACATAGTGTGGCCGGAAAAATTCCTGAGAACAGTGCATTGATCAGTAAACGCCCTTTTCGTTCACCCCATCATACTATTTCAGATGTAGCGCTGGTAGGTGGTGGCGGTACGCCACAGCCAGGAGAAATTTCTCTGGCACACAATGGTGTATTGTTTCTGGATGAATTACCCGAATTCAAACGAACCGTATTAGAAGTTATGCGGCAGCCCATGGAAGAAAGAAAAGTTACCATTTCAAGGGCAAAAATGGCTTTGGATTTTCCTGCCAATTTTATGCTTATTGCTTCTATGAACCCCTGCGCCTGCGGTTACTATAATCATCCGGAGAAAGAATGCACCTGTCCGCCTGGCGCCGTGCAAAAATACCTCAACAAAGTATCGGGCCCTTTATTAGACCGCATTGACCTGCATGTAGAAGTTACACCGGTTGCCTTTAGTGAATTAAGCAGTCAGCAACCAACAGAAAATTCGGCGACCATACGTGAAAGAGTGATCAATGCAAGGGAGATACAGGCGAAGAGGTATCTACAGTATCCTGGTATCTATGGCAATGCACAAATGAGCAGCAAATTGTTACGTGAGATCTGTGTAATCAGTACCGTGGGAGAGAATTTATTGAAGAAAGCCATGGAACGATTGAACCTGAGTGCGCGTGCCTATGACCGGATACTCAAAGTGAGCCGAACCATTGCAGACCTGGCTGGCAGTACCGATATTAAACCGGAGCATCTGGCTGAGGCTATTCAGTTCAGGAGTTTGGATAGAGAGGGGTGGGCGGGGTAATAACGATAAATGTTGGTCAGGTGACCCCCATGGGCTAGGTGCCGTTGTTGGTCGCCTGACCAACAACTCCTCAACAAATACGCATGATATTATTTGATCACCATACACAATTCATTCCCTGCCGTTGTTGGTCGCATGACCAACAACTCCTCAACAAATGCGCATGCTATTATTTGGTCACCATACACAATTCATTCTCGCCATTGTTGGTCGCCTGACCAACAACTCCTCAACAAATACCCATGATATTATTTGATCACCATACACAATTCACTACAATAACCTGCCTGAATTGGCTCCCCCTATTGCAAAATGATTTTCACAAACAAATTATTATCGAAGCCCTTAAAAATCGTGTTCAGAAAAAACAGGTAACAGTGTATGCATTTGTGCTAATGCCCAATCATATGCATTTGATCTGGCAATTACATGATACTTTTATCAGGGAAGATTTTCAAAGAGATTTCCTCAAATTTACCGCTCGTAGTTTATTACAATTTTTAAGAATGAACTCCGACCCATTAGTAGAGTTGTTGAAAGTAAAAGCGTCAGACAGGCATTTTCAGGTTTGGGAAAGAAATTCTTTGAGAATTGATCTGTATACCGAAAAAGTCTTTCTTCAGAAGCTGAATTATATACACCACAACCCTATCCAACAAAAATGGAGACTTGCCGATATACCTGAAAACTATCGATTCAGCAGTGCGGCATTTTATGAAACCGGGGTAGATGAGTTTTCTATACTGACGCATTATAAGAGTTAGTTGTTGGTCAGGCGACCAACAACGGCAGCAAGCAGTGCGGCATTTTATGAAACCGGAGTAGATGAATTTTCTATCCTCACGCATTATAGAGATTAGTTGTTGGTCAGGCGACCAACAACGGCAGCGGCTTTCAGCGATTATCATCATCAGCCATAGAAAGAAAACAATTCTGGCATGAAGGACTAAAATATTTTGGAGATCCACAACTGAAGTTTTAACTTGTTATAATGTACCATAAAATGACCAAATTTATTGTGGTTCTTAGTCTTGCATTAACAATCGCAAACTTCATTTTTCTCTCTTATCAGTATAAAAGAGACTTAAATCCACATTTAAATAATTTCAAGGACTCTAACTTAGTAAAATTAGGGGGAGGCGATGCGTCAGATATGCCAACACCAAAATCTTTTTTTGTAGTTAATAATGTTAATACTGAGGGAGCCAATTTACTAAGTGCTTTTAGAATTAACCAATCAGTAGCAACCCAGAGTGTACAACCATTAGAGGGTTATGCAAAACTGAATCATTTAAAAGACACAACAAAGCTTGGATTTGGATTAATTGGAAACGTTGAGATGAATAGCCCGGCATTCGTTAATGAAGTAAGATCAGTTCAAGGAGGAGGTGTTATTAAGAGTTCAGGTAGGATTAAAAATTGGACTTCTTTTTATGCAACATTGGGTGTAAATGGAGGAAGTGGAAATATAAAAGATGCATATGGTTTTTTCATGAGCCCTTGGCCAAATAATGGTATTACCATTAAAAACAAATGGGGTGTTTATATAGCTGATTCAACTGCAAAAAACTATTTTGCAGGAGATCTAATAGCTAAACACCTATCCGGTAATACAGGTGATCTAAATTCAATCTCCTATTTATCAAATTCTAAAACTACTGTATCTGGAAATGATTTAGCAGGTGAAATTATTCTCAATACAATGCCTAATGTAATTATTTCAGGTAGATTATTGAATATTACATTTTCTTCAGCCTACACAAACGCACCAAAAATCATTTTAACCTGTTCAAATGAAAATGCACCTACTCTAATAAGTAATCTCTATGTAACAGCGACAAATGAGAGCTTTACACTTAATTTCATTTCGAATACCCCCAAATCGCTTTCTGGTATTTATAAATGGAATTATATTGTCATTCAATAAATGCAAAATCGATAGAATTGGCAATAGACAGTTTAAACACTTTCCAAAAGTTATTCTGCAAAGAACAAAGGAAAATGCTGAATATTTTTTAACTTTCCCTTGTAAAAGCAATAGCTTATGCGCAGCTTGCGGTTTATTTTTCTAAGTCTTTGAAATAGGCTATTTTACAAAGCCCTTAAACCGAACAAAGTTCAACATTTTCATCCTGGCACTTAACATGAAAAAAAAATCATTGCATATCGGATTACACCGGAAACATGATACGAATGTCTTTCTGATATTGGTAATCACCATCTTTATCAGCGAAACACTGATCATGCTTTTACTCAGGTACCTGCCTGCTTTTTCTACCTGGGGCGAAGCCATTCTTGACTCTTCTGTACTCTCTATATTGATTTTTCCGGTAATCTATTATTTCCTCGTAAAACCCCTGAAAGAAAGTATTGCCGACAGGAATGAAAAGGAATCCCGTTATCTGGCCCTTATTGAAACCATGGGTGAAGGTGTGGTGATTTGTGATGAAAATGAGCAATTCGTTTTTGTCAACTCAGCTGCTGAAAAAATCTTTGCCGCAAAAAAAGAAACCCTGATTGGCAGCAGGTTAAACAGTTTTTTTTCTATCGAAAATTTCGCCTTTATTCAGCAACAAACAATTGAGCGCAAAAAAGGGATTTCCTCTTCTTATGAAACGGAAATCATTTTAAAAGACCATACCAAAAAAACGGTTTTTATTACAGCAAGTCCGCAATTCGAAAACGGCATTTTTACCGGAACCCTTGCCTTATTTCATGATATCTCCGAACTTAAAAAAGCGGAAGATGCCATCAAATACGAACGCAACCTCCTCAGGGCATTGATCAACAATTTACCCGATGCCGTTTATGTAAAAGACAAAGCATTTAAAAAAATCATTGCCAACCCGGTTGATCTTATGTACATGGGGCTGGATAAAGAAGAAGACATTTTGGGCAAAGATGATTATGCCGTTTACCCGAAAGAAATTGCCGATAGCTCATTTACAGATGACCAACATGTTTTAAGCACCGGAATGCCTTACCTGAACAAGGAGGATTATTTTGTTGACAATAATGGCCAGGAGCACTGGATGCTCAATTCAAAAGTGCCCATCAAAGATGCCAATGGGACTATCATCGGTTTGGTGGGAATTGGCAGGGAAATAACAGCACGAAAAAAAGAAGAAACCCACTTAAAATTACTCGAATCAGTCATAACCAATGCAACTGACGGTGTTGTTATTACCCAGATCAATGATACAGACTCTCTGCATTATCGAATCATTTTTGTGAACAATGCTTATTGTAAAATGACCGGTTACACTTCAGAAGAGGTCATTGGTAAATCTCCCTCACTACTACAGGGAGAAAATACCAGCAAGGAAGAACTCACGCGTATTCGCGAATCGCTCAAGAGATTTGAATCCTGCAGAATGGAAGTCATCAACTATAAAAAAGACGGGACCGAATTCTGGACCAATATCGCTTTCTTTCCCATTTCAGATAATACCGGTAAATACACGCATTGGATCGCTATTAAAAGAGACGTGACTGCTAGAAAGGTTCTTGAGCAGAATTATATCAAAGCCAAAGAAAAAGCTGAGTCAGCCAGCAAGGCAAAATCAGAATTTCTGGCAAATATGAGCCATGAAATCCGCACCCCCCTCAACAGCGTTATCGGCTTTTCCGACCTGTTGATGAAAACACAACTCGATTCTACCCAGCAACAATACAACCATGCTGTTTTTCAGTCGGCCAATTCATTACTCGATATCATCAGTGAAATACTCGACTTCTCAAAAATTGAAGCGGGTAAACTGGAAATCGACATTGTTAAAACAGATGTCCTTGACCTGAGTTACCAGGTTGCAGACATCATCACTTTTCAGGCTTTCAAGAAAAACCTGGAATTGCTATTGAATATCGGTGCAGATATTCCCAGATTTATCTGGACCGATCCTATCAGGCTGCGCCAAATATTAATTAACCTGATGGGCAATGCCGTTAAGTTTACTTCCAGCGGGGAGGTACAGCTTAAAATAGAAATACTGCATAAAACATCTGCAAACCAGGCAGGCATTCGTTTTTCGGTAAAAGACACAGGTATTGGCATCAATCCTGAAAATCAACAGAAAATATTTGAAGCCTTTTCCCAGGAAGATGCATCTACCAATAGAAAATATGGCGGTACCGGATTGGGTCTCACCATTTCAAAACAGCTGTTAACCTTGATGGGAAGCGAATTGAAATTAGCAAGTATACCCGGCCAGGGAAGCACTTTCTTTTTTGACCTGGAAGTCAAAACCATGGATGGAGACCCTGAAGAATGGAACCTGGTTCCTACTTATAAAAAAGTATTGATTGTTGATGACAATACCAATAACCGTTTATTGTTAAAGGAAATGCTTGCCCTCCAGGGTGTTGGCAGCGATGAGGCAGAAAGTGGTAAAACCGCCATTGAAATGCTCCAATCCGGGAGCAGGTACGACATCATCCTGATGGATTATAATATGCCTGAAATGGATGGTATAGCCACCATCCGGCATTTACGGGAAGATCTTGGCCTCACCGCAGAAAAGCAACCAATTGTATTATTACACAGTTCAGCAGAAGATGAAATAATCAGCAAAGCCTGTAAAACCTGGGATATTGCGTTTCGCCTGGTAAAGCCCATCAAAATGGGCCTTCTTTTCAAATCATTGTCCAAAGTAAACCTGCATGACAATACCGATTCCAGAAGAAACTCGTCGAAGCCGCTTAGTGAACTGGTGTCGAAAACCGGGCCCTTCAAAGTTTTGCTGGTAGACGACAATGAGTTCAATATTTTATTGATACGAAAAATTGTGGGTGAACTTCTTCCCGGTGCTGCAATCTATGAAGCTTCCAACGGAAAGAAAGCACTGGATTCCTTTGTTGAAAATAAACCCGATATTATTTTTATGGATGTTCATATGCCTGAAATGAATGGGTATGAAGCAACCATGGCCATTAGAAAACTGGAAACGGATCATCATATCCCCATCATTGCTCTTACAGCAGGTACACAGTCGGAAGAAAAAGATTTATGTACGGATGCTGGTATGAACGATTTTGTTACTAAACCATTTGTGAGTGCCTCTATTGTGGATGTGCTTAATAAATGGCTTTAACGTTCATGCAATAGCCTTAAGATCAAAAATTTTTACCCTTGCAGGCATCTTACCAGGAAGTTGTTTGTTTATTGCTTGTAAACAAATAAGCCCTCCGCATTCAGAACTTCCCTCTTTTCTTTACCCGCATACAGCCACTTGAAACCACCTCCCGGTTTACCCCTCACACTAAATTCCTGCAATAATCCCTCCTTCCATTTAATGGAAAGTTCCAATCCCCCCCTTGCCTTCAAACCCCTTATTTCCCCTGTTTTCCAGGCATCCGGCAATGCCGGCAGCAATTCAATTCTTTGTGCATCCGACTGAAGTAGCATTTCTGCTACCGCAGCTGCTCCGCCAAAATTTCCGTCGATCTGAAAAGGGGGATGGGCATCGAATAAATTGGGATAAGTTCCACCTCCCCGCCGGTAATTTACTTTCACATTATCCGGTTCTACATATTTCAATAGCTCGCGGTACATTTTATAGGCATGGTTGCCGTCTTTTAACCTTGCCCATAAATTGATCCGCCATCCTTTGGACCAGCCCGTTGTTTCATCGCCTTTAACCTCCAGTGTTTTTTTCGCTGCATTTGCAATCAAGGGCATCGATTCAACCGTGATATGGGTTCCGGGATATAATCCATACAAATGGCTCTGGTGCCGATGTTGGGGGTCTGCATCCTGCCAGTCATAATACCATTCCTGCAGGTTTCCTTTTTTGCCTACCTGGTAAGGATGCAGTTTTGCCAGGGCATCAGCCACTGTTTGTGCAAAAACGGGGTCTGTTTTCAATATTTTCTGCGCGGCAATCAGGTCTAAAAACAATTCCCTGATGATGGCCAGATCAGCCGTACCGCCATACAATACAGCTCCCTTATATCCCTCCTCATTCAGGTACCTGTTTTCAGGAGATGTGGCAGGGGAAGTGATATAATCTCCATTCGCATCCTTCACCAGCATATACAGGCAAAATTCTGCTGCACCCTTCATCAGAGGATATGCTTTGCTTTGTAAAAAATCCTTATCCTGGGTATACAAGTAATGCTCCCACAAATGCGCCGAAGCCCAGGCCCCGCCCAGGTTCCAGTTGGCCCATACAGGATCTCCCTTACCAAAATCGCCTACCGGATTTGTCATGGCCCAGATATCGGAATTATGATGACAGGCCCATCCCGGCGCATTGTAAAATGTTTTAGCCGTAATACGCCCCGTCTTTTCCAGGTTTTCAATAAACTTCAAAAAAGGGCGGTGCATTTCAGACAGATTGGTATTCTCCGCCAACCAGTAATTTTCTTCTGCATTAATATTCATGGTATAATTACTGCTCCAGGGCGGCTGGATATGCGGGTTCCAAAGACCCTGCAAATTTGCAGGCACCCCTGCGGTTCTGGAACTGCTGATCAATAAATACCTGCCATACTGGAAATACAGGGTTTCCAAATATGGGTCGGGCTCTCCCCGGCTGTATCTTCTCAAACGCTCATCCGTAGGCAGTTCTACAGGATTGGGATTGCTGAGTATTAAGGAAACCCTGTTAAAATAGTTTTGGTAATCTTTTAAATGCCTGGCCATCAGATCCGCATAACTCTTGCCGGCAACTGCTTTAAGCTGACCGGCAGCTATTGCTTCATCCGGCAATCCTTCGGTAGCAGGGTTCCTGTCAAATCCGTTAAAACTGGTTGCCAGTGAAACAAGAATCGTCACATCGGAGGCGGCAGCTATTTGCAGGGAGGAATCGGTAACAGTGAGTTTTCCATCCTGCTCTTTCACCTGTATGCATGCTGAAAATTTCGTTCCCCGCTTATCCATGTATATAATCGGATTGCCGGGTTTCCTTACATAATTAGGCTCGGCTCTTACAGGCGCATTTCCCCGGAACCTAAGATAGGGGCTGGTTTCAACCAGCTTAAAGCGAAGCTGGGAATCAAACCGAATAGCAAAAGCCAGGCCCTTTGGCCTGCTGCTTTTCACATGAATAACCAGTAACTTATCGGGATAGGATACAAAATATTCCCTGCTGATGCGATTACTGTCCGATTCGTACTGTACCGATGCCACTGCCCTGTTGAGATCAAGGTCGCGGTAATAATTTTTTACATTGGTTGAATGAAAATCGAGGTATAGGTTCCCCAATGGGGCATAGGATTCGGAGAATTTCCCCTGCATTTTTTGTATCAGGCTATCGGCGGCCCGGTAATCGTTTCTTTTTAAAGCATCTCTTACGGCCGGTAATTGCAGGTAGGCATTTTTATTCAGATAAGGGTCTACGGGTTCTCCGGACCACAACGTAATATCATTCAGGTATATCAGATCAGTAGTAGAACCACCCCATACCGTTGCACCCATTTTCCCATTACCTAAAACCATGGCTTCTTCAAATGCAGAAGCGGGTTGTTGATACCATAGCTTCATCCGGGCTTGCATACTTGTCTTTGCCTTATTTGCCTGCGTATGCGCACTGAAGGGAAAGAAGAAGGCAGACAAGGCCAAAAAGGCATTCAAATAATTTTTCATTTTTTTAAGTTATGAATAATTGCCCGTTTTCTAATTTATAACTGTCCGGTTTTTCGGGAGAAGGTCAGTCTTCTTTTTCCGATTTTCCCCCACCAAAGATTTGATGATCTATCTGTAATCAATACTGTCCCGTTCCCAGCATAACCAATGTACAGGCTTCCAGGGGTTCAATTCCGTTGGTTTTGGCCAGCGCATACAATTCATCATTTTCTGTTCCCGGATTAAAAATGATTCTTTTGGGACGAAGGGATAGGATGTAGTTGTAGTATTGTTTTTGCCTGGCAGCATTCAGGTAAAGGCTTACCGTATCAACACCTGTTTCAGGTGGATGTTCCGCAATAATATCGGTATCGCCAATCTTACCGGGCTTATTCCCAATGGCCAATACCGGGTGCCCATACCGTTTTAGTTTTTCTACAGCAAGGAAACTATACCTACCGGGGTTTGCTGATGCGCCCAAAACAACCGTTTTTTTAGTATGCATGATTAAAATTAAGGATTTATGGATGGGTGGATTAACTGATTGGCGAATTTGCGGATTGGGTGGCAGGATGAGGGGTGCCTGCATTCACCAATCCCCAATCAATTAATTCGCCAATCCGCGAATTCGAAAATTCACTAATTCGCAAATTGATAAATAGGTCTTAACTTACTCTGGAAATTTTATTTATGCGTAAACTGCTTTTAGTATTGCTCCTCATGACAGCTAAACAACACTCAGAAGCTCAGGAAAGAATTTTTATTTACCCCTCAACCCGGGAAAATATTATGAACAAGGGATTCGATACCGTTGCCCCCTATATCGATTATTATCCCTCCAGTAACCCTTCGAAAAGTAAAACTGCCGTACTGATTTGCCCCGGTGGCGCATACATGCACCTTTCGCTCGATAAAGAAGGCTCATTACCTGCCCGCATGTTCAATGAAAACGGGATGGATGCATTTGTACTTAGGTATCGCCTGAACAATACCCGGCAGGAAGGGCATCGTTACCCTGATCAATACAATGACGTAACCACGGCCATCCGGATCATCCGCTCCAGGGCTGCAGAATGGGGCATTGACCCGGAGAAAACAGGCGTGATGGGCTTTTCTGCAGGCGGCCATCTGGCATCCACTGCCGCAACAATGATTCAAAATGCCGATCCCACAGCCAAAGACCCCCTGCTTCAGTATGGTACCAGACCCTCTTTTGCCATACTCATATATCCGGTTATTACCATGGATACCAATTTTACCCATCGGGTATCCCGGATGATGTTATTGGGCAAAGAGCCCGATGAAGCCCTGGCCAAAGCCCTCTCAACAGAAAACAGGGTTAGTGCCGCCACCCCACCGGTATTCCTGGTTCATGCCGATGACGACAAGGCCGTGGTTCCTCAAAATAGTATTGCTTTTTATGAAGCACTAAAGAAAAACAAAGTACCCGCTTCGCTCTTTATCTATGACCATGGCGGACATGGATTTGGAATGGCCCCGGCAGATCCGGTACTAAGCCAATGGCCCAAACAATGTGTACAATGGTTGCAGCGACAAGGTTTCAAATAGTTTACCTTGCCATACCATTCATAATTTACCAGAATAAAATACCATTTATTACAGAAATATTTTTTTAACTTTCCTATCTCATCTTTAACAAAACACAAACTGATATCACCATGGCAAAAGCAAAGAAAAAAGCTGCTAAAAAACCCGCAAAAAAAGCAGCACCGAAAAAAGCAGTAAAAAAACCTGCTAAAAAAGCAGCCAAAAAAGCAGCCGCTAAAAAACCGGCCAGGAAAGCACCTGCGAAGAAAAAAGCAGCTGCCAAAAAACCTGTTGCAAAGAAAAAGCCTGCAGCAAAGAAAAAAACAGCTGTTAAAAAAGCAGTGAAAAAAGCTGCTGCTAAAAAACCGGCCAGGAAAGCGCCTGCTAAGAAAAAAGCAGCACCAAAAAAAGCAGCGAAGCCAGTAGCAAAAAAACCGGCAGCTAAAAAGCCGGCTAAAAAAGCAGCTGCCAAAAAGAAAGTAGCTGTTAAGAAACCCGCGCCAGCTCCGGTTGCTGCCCCGGCACCTGCTCCCGTTGAAGCCCCGGCCCCCGCACCTGAATCAACACCAACAGATGGTACTTTATTCGGATAATTTCAATAATTGAAATTGTGTCAGTAAATCAACTCCCGTTCTGGTTTAAAAAAATCACTACGGGAGTTTTTATTTAGTTGGTTTATTCTATACATTAAACAAAACAAACGCTTATGCGACAGTTCCTGCTACTTGTTTTTTTGATAACCGGTACAATTACCCATGCGCAATCCGGTTCTAAAATTGCCGACAAAACCAAGAACATGAAACGCTACGATGGTTATTTCACTTTCTGGTGGGATGCAGCCAACGGAAAAATATGGTTACAGGTAGATAAGTTTGACAAGGAGTTCTTATACGTTAACTCACTACCTGCCGGCCTGGGATCCAATGATATCGGGCTTGACAGGGGATTGATCGGCGGCTCTCGCATTGTCTATTTTAATAAGGTTGGTAAAAAATTATTACTGGTGCAGCCCAATTACAGTTATCGTGCCAGTTCCACCGATAAAAACGAACAGCGTGCCGTGAAAGAGTCTTTTGCACAATCTACTTTAGCCAGTTTTACAATAGAAGAAGATGAAAGCGACAAAGTACTGGTTGATGCCACCAGTTTTTTTGTTCGTGATGCACAGAATGTTGCCGACCGTATCCGACTGATGCGCCAGGGCACTTATACCTTTAGCGAACCCCGCTCTGCTATTTACCTGGCCAATAC
Source organism: Bacteroidota bacterium (assembly GCA_039795695.1). Classification (GTDB taxonomy): domain Bacteria; phylum Bacteroidota; class Bacteroidia; order Chitinophagales; family Chitinophagaceae; genus Sediminibacterium. The sequence continues at coordinate 2,175 of JBDKLG010000120.1, read as the reverse complement.
CAAAAACTTTCCGCTCAACAGTGAGTTCGAAGCAAGCGTCAGTTTTACCGGAGGCAGCGATGCCGGACGTTTTGTTACTACGGTTACCCCCTCTGCAGAAGCCATCACCGTAAGAATGCACCATTCCTTTATCCAGCTTCCCGATAATAATTACCGGCCCCGCAAATACGATATCCGCAGCGGTTATTTTGGTATCACTTATTTTGATTACAGCAGTCCTTTCTCCGATCAGATTGAACAGATGTTCATCGCCCGGCATCGCCTGCAAAAAAAAGACCCCGCTGCTGTGCTTAGTGAACCCATAAAACCGATTACCTATTATCTCGACAATGGAACACCCGAACCCATTCGTTCTGCTTTGCTGGATGGTGCCCGCTGGTGGAACCAGGCATTTGAAGCAGCAGGATTTAAAGATGCATTCATAGTAAAAGTATTACCCGATACTGCCGATGCAATGGATATCCGTTATAATATGATCAACTGGGTACACCGTTCTACCAGGGGATGGAGCTATGGAGCATCTGTAACAGACCCCCGAACAGGAGAAATCATTAAGGGACAGGTTACCCTGGGTTCATTAAGGGTAAGGCAGGACTACCTCATATTTACCGGCTTACTATCGCCATACAACAATAATAAGCCTATTGCATCGGAAACCTATATTCCGGAAACGGAGCCCATGAAATCTGCTGCCCTGCAGCGTTTAAGGCAACTTGCGGCACATGAAGTTGGTCATACACTGGGCCTGCAGCACAATTACGCATCCAGCTTTAATAACCGTGCTTCCGTAATGGATTATCCTCACCCCAATATTTTTGTTAACAACAAAGGTGAGATAGACTTTACACAAATTTATACCAACGAAATTGGTGAATGGGATAAGAGAGCCATTATGTATGGTTATGCCGTATTTCCGCCTGAGACAAATAACTCAATTGTTTCAATGGGCGATAAGGCTGTTTATCAAATTGCAGATGAAAACAGGCCCCTGGTAAGATTACTGGAAGAGAATACAAAAAATGGCTTACTCTTTATTGCAGACGCTGACGCCAGGGCAGCCGGCGGCTTACACCCCAAAGCGCATTTGTGGGACAATGGAAAAGATGCCGTGGAAGAATTGAAAAATGTATTACAGGTTCGCCAGCTTGCCCTCAATAAATTTTCAGAACAGGCCATCCGTATGAATACGCCTTTGTCGAAACTGGAAGATGTGCTGGTACCGGTTTACAATTATCACCGCTATCAGTTGGAAGCAGCCTGCAAACTCATTGGTGGCATGAATTACAGCTATGCTGTTCGCGGAGACCGGCAGCCTGTACCCGAAGTATTACCCAAAGCGATGCAGGAAAAAGCTTTGCAGGCAGTATTGGACTGCTTGCTGCCAGACATACTAACCATGCCTGATAAAATGATGCAACTGATTCCTCCCCGCCCGCCCATGTTCTACAATGTGGGAGAATTGTTTCCGAAAAAAACGGGTATGAGTTTCGATCCATTGGCTGCGGCTGAAGCATTAACTGATTTTGAATTATCCTTCCTCTTTCATCCGGAAAGGGCCAATCGCCTGGCACAGTTCAAAGCCCAGGCCAATACCATTGGATGGGATGATGTGCTTGATGCCATCATCAGCAAAACATGGAAACTACCACTACAAAAGGGTTTGAAGGGAGCAGTACAAATGCAAACACAACAGATGGTATTAACCTGGCTCTTGAGTTTAAGCCAGAATGACAATGCCAACTATATCGTCAAATCCATCTGTTTTGATCGGCTACAATCGCTGAAACAGTATGCCGGGCAAATGAAAAATACACCGGGACTGAAAGCACATTATACCTATGCAATGGAAAGAATCAGCAAACCAAAAGAGATTCCTCAACCACAGCACAAAGAAATTCCCCCGGGTGCTCCTATTGGCTGCGATTGGGAAGAGCAATAATACCCGCAGTTTTTAACCTTTGTTCTGTATTTTATGTGTTAAAAAAATGTCCGGTTTTCAAATAAAAAAGCCCTTCGTTGAAGGGCTTTTTTATACTATTTTTTTCTCTTACTAATTTATACCAGCATCCTCAAAGGCTCTTCCAGCAAGCTTTTCAGGGTTTGCAGAAAAGCTGCACCTGTAGCTCCGTCAACAGAACGGTGGTCACAACTCATGGTCAGCTTCATTACATTACC
>JBDKLG010000119.1:0-21291 GCA_039795695.1 Bacteroidota bacterium | reverse complement strand
AAACCTTCTCATTACTGCCCTTTCAATGCCCTGGCATAAACTTCCAGCACCCGTTTCCTTGCAAGTTCATGCACCACAATTGGTTTGGGATAACCGGGCTCCCTGAACTCAGGCACCCATTTTTTAATATAGGTAAAATCCCGGTCAAACTTTTCCGTTTGTAATGCCGGATTAAATACCCGAAAATAAGGAGCTGCGTCACATCCACTACTGCTTGCCCATTGCCAACCCCCATTATTGGATGCAAAATCAAAATCAAGTAATTTCTCAGCAAAATAAGCTTCCCCCCATCTCCAGTCTATCAGGAGGTGCTTGGTAAGAAAGGATGCAACAATCATTCTCACCCTATTATGCATCAACCCCGTGGCATTCAATTCCCGCATACCCGCATCTACAATTGGATAGCCCGTCATTCCGCTACACCATTGCCGGAACTCGTCTTCATCATTCCTCCATTCAATCATATCATAAGCAGGTTTAAAAGATTGCCCCTTACCTACCTGAGGAAAATTCCAAAGAATCATCTGATAAAAATCCCGCCAGATCAACTCTTTTAAAAAAGTTGCATTCAGTGCGCTTGCTTTCCCTGCCAGCTCCCTGATACCAATTGTTCCAAAGCGCAAATGAACCCCCAGCTTTGATGTGCCCCTTTCCAATGCAGGAAAATTTCTGGTATCAGCATAATGCCTGATAAGATCATCTTCTATTTTTAAAGAAGGGAACCCATCACCGCATGGCTCAAAACCAATGCTGGCCAGCGACGGAATTGCCTGTACCGGCATTTTTAAAAAATTGGCGAAATATTTTTCTGAAGGATAGGCTTTCAGATAAAAAGCTTCCAGTGTGGCCATCCATTTATTGGCATAGGGAGTAAAAACCGTATAAGCTTTCCCATCGTCTTTCACAATCTCCTCTTTTTCAAAAATGACCTGGTCTTTACAGGAGTGAAAGGAAATACCTGATTCCATCAATGCCTTGGCAATCATACTGTCACGCTCTTTTGCATAGGGTTCATAATCATGGTTAACAAACACCTGCTTAACAGCATATTTTTTTATAAGACCGGCAATGGCATTCAATGGATAATCGTGCAGTACGCATAAGCTGCTACCCAACTCCCTTAGTTCAGCCTGCATCTTATTCAATGCATCATGAATAAAGGCAACCCTTCTGTCGGCCCTGTTTTCCAACTGATTTAAAATATGTTTGTCAAAAATAAAAACGGGCAGCACCGGGATACCTTCTTTTAAAGCATGGTACAATGCTGCATTATCTCTCAAACGCAGGTCGCGCCTCAACCAGATGATATTGATAGCTGTATTCATTGTTGGGTATATCTCTTCTCAAACAAAAAAACTGATAAAAGGTTGAACGGATCAGTTAAAAATATGGCGGCACACTAATCACAATTTCCGGTCGGATAAATGATGGGCTGGAGGCAGAAACATTTTAAAAAAAAGAGAAGAAAACTGGTTGGTATAATTGCTTACCCCCAAAGATTTCACCCACCTGATACCGTAAATGCTATTGGTTAAAAAAACCTCGGAAGCCTGCATGATCTCTTCTACAGAAATGCCTGTTTCTTCCACCGGAATATTTTCCTTTCTCAAACAAGCCAGCAAATATTTCCGCATTACCCCATCTACGGGCCCCTCAGTAAGCGCCGGCGTTTTCACCACCCCATCTTTTACCAGAAAAATATTGGCAATGGTGGCTTCGGCAATTCTATCGTAGGGGTTTAGGAGGATGGCATCGTTTAGCTGGTGACTTTTTGCCCATAATGCCCCCATCGTATAAGGCAGGTAATTATTGCTTTTCAGGGATGAAAAAAAATCGCTTGTTTTTCTGGCATCCCGGTAAAAATCAAGCACCAACCCATTTTCATTGAACAACTGATTGGATGGATTCAATTCCCAGCTTTGAATAAGGTGGTGTGGAAAATGATTGGACACATCATACAAGCCACCATCGCCCCTGAAAATAGTGATGCGGATCCTCCCCAATTTGTGGTGATAATTTTTTTTGGCAAGGATTTCAATATTTTTCCGGAGATACTCCTGGGTAAAATAAACAGGTTTTTGAAACTGCATCCTCTCCAGTGAAGCAAATAGCCTTTCAAAATGCAGGTCCTCCAGCTCTATGCTCCCATTGACATATTTGATGGTTTCAAAAAAACCATCTCCATACAGGAATGACCGGTTATCAGGAAAAATCAGTGCTTTACCTGTTTTACTGATTTTGCCATTGTAGAAAAGAAAATTGGCTTCCCCCATGCTAACAAAGATAATCGGGAATTAGCGAGCAGACTGCTGTTTTAATTGAGCCGGTTTTGTATTTTTGACAGATGCATATTAAAGACATCATCCGGGAACTTGAATTGACAGCACCCCTCAGTTTTCAGGAAGATTATGACAATGCGGGGCTTTTAACAGGAAATTCTGAATGGACCTGTACAGGGGTTTTATGCACCCTGGATGCAACCGAAGCGGTTGTGCTGGAAGCCAAAAAAAGGGGCTGTAACCTGGTGGTTGCCCACCACCCCATCATTTTTTCAGGCTTAAAAAAGCTTACAGGAAAAAACTATGTAGCGCAAACCATTGTTACGGCTATCAGGGAAGACATTGCCATCTATGCTATTCATACCAACCTCGATAATGTATTACACGGCGTAAACAATGCCATTGCCGACAGGTTGGGCCTGATTAACCGGCGAATACTGGCTCCCAAACCGGGTTTGCTGATGAAGCTCTTCACTTTTGTTCCAACCGAACAGGCCGATAAAGTAAGAGATGCTCTTTTTAAGGCAGGCGCAGGCAATATTGGAGAATACAGTGAAACCAGCTTCAACACAGCAGGTATGGGTACTTTTAAAGGCTCGGCAAATACCAATCCCTTTGCAGGAGAGCCGGGTAAACTGCACGAGGAAGCCGAAACGAAAATCGAAGTCATTTTTCCTGCCTACCTTAAAAATGCTGTGCTGAAAGCCCTTTTCAGCTCCCATCCATACGAAGCAATAGCTTATGACATTATTAGTTTAGTTAATGATAATCAATTAGTTGGATCAGGTCTATTGGCCGAATTGCCCGAAGAAATGGAAGAAAGCGGCTTTCTGCACATGCTGAAGACCTCTTTTGGCCTGTCTGTGATCCGCCATACCCCATTTTTGGGGAAAAAATTGAAAAAACTGGCTCTTTGCGGAGGCTCAGGCAGCTTTTTAACCGCCAAAGCCATTGCTGCTGAAGCAGATATATATATTACTTCGGATATTAAGTACCATGAGTTTTTCGATGCCAATAACCTTATTCTGCTGGTTGATATAGGTCATTGGGAAAGCGAACAATTTACAACCGACCTTTTATTGGATATTTTACAGGCAAAATTCCCTACCTTTGCCGTCCTCAAATCAGGAATAAAAACCAATCCGGTTAACTATTTTCTGGGCTGAGCATGGGTTTATTGGCTGACTGATTGATACTGTATTTGGATTAAATCAAAACTGCCAGCAATAAACAAGTCAACCACTAAACATAAATTACAACAATAAACTTTCCTATGGCAGCAGTTAAAGATTTCTCCGTTGAAGAAAAACTGGTAACCCTTTTAAAGTTACAGAAAATTGACAGCAAACTGGATGAGATCCAGATCCTCAAGGGCGAGCTTCCCATGGAAGTTAGTGACCTCGAAGATGAAATTCAGGGTTTACAAAGTCGCCAGACACGCATTGAGGAAGAAATCAATGGCATTACTGAATTCATGGAAGGAAAGAAAACTGCTATCAAAGACAGTGAAGCCCTGATTGCCAAATACGAAAAACAGAGCGAGAATGTAAAAAATAACCGCGAGTTTGAAGCCATTAATAAGGAAATTGAAATGCAGCAGCTTGAAATCAAACTGTCTGAGAAACATATCCGTGATGCCAATGAAGAGCTTGCAGAAAAAGTGAAAGCACTGGAAATTGCCAAAAAACAAGTGGCCGTAAAAGAAGGTGTATTAAACCACAAGAAAGGCGAATTGCAGAAAATCATTGTTGACACCGAAAAAGAAGAAACCCATTTCAACAAGCAAAGTGCAGACGCCCGCAGCCATATCGATGAGCGTTTATTGTATAGCTACGACCGTATCCGCAAGAGTTACCGCAATGGATTGGCCGTAGTACCCGTAGAAAGGGACGCCTGTGGCGGATGTTTCAACTCCATCCCTCCTCAGCGCCAGAGCGAAATCCGCCTGCACAAAAAGACCATCGTTTGTGAAAACTGCGGAAGAATATTGGTTGATGCCGATTTAAACGACAGCGTAGAAGTAAAATAAACGAGAATAACAAGGATATTACATAAAAGGGCAACCAAAATGGTTGCCCTTTCTTATTTTCGGTTATGATGAAGAAAGGGGCTTTGCTGTTTATGCTATTAATCTGCCTGCTCAGGGGGCAGTCGCAAAAAGTGTATGAATTTAACAGCAGCTGCCAACAGGCTTACCAGGAAATTACCAAACTGAAAATTTCTTCCGGCCTGGCCTTGCTCGACAAAGCAAGGAAACAGAATCCCCAAAACCTTATCCCTGTTTTTCTGGAAAGCTATGCCGATTTTTACCGGCTCTTTTTAAACGAAGACCCCACTGAGTTTCAGGAATTCTATCCCAAATTTTCAGAGCGAATAAGTTTGCTGGAACAGGGACCAAAGTCCTCCCCTTTCTATTTGTATTGTTTGGCAATGGTTAGATCACACAAAGCAGGTTCTGCCCTAAAATTTGGCAAATTCTGGGATGCGGGCTGGGATTTCAGGAAAGCATACCTATTGGCAAAAGACAACAAAAAACAATTTCCTACTTTTCTTCCCAACGACTTGATCGTAGGCACCCTCGAAGCCGTTGCCGGTACCATTCCGAAAGGGTACAAATGGATTGCGGGGTTGTTTGGCATAAAAGGTTCTTTGTCAGCGGGCATGCAAAAAGTGAAAGCTTTTGTCAACAGCAATGATCCCTGGGCCAGGTTGTTTTTCAATGAAGCTGCATTTATGTATCCTTATCTGCAGTTTTATATTGAGAACAAAAAAGAAGAAGCCCTGCAATTTGTTCAACAAAGAAAACTTGACCTGGTTAACAATCACCTGCATACTTATATGGCTGCCAACCTTGCCATTAACAATAAGCAATCGGGTTATGCAGGAAATACCATTTTAGCAAGAAATCTGTCGGGCGAATACCTGAGAACACAGATCTGGGATTTTGAACTGGGTTTTACCAAACTGTACCACCTGGAAACAGCTGATGCCATTGCATACCTGGAAAGTTTTCTCTCCAATTTTAAAGGAAAGTTCTATGTAAGAGATGCTTTACAGAAACTGAGCTGGTGCTATTACTTACAGGGAAATATGGCCAGGGCAGAAGAAGTCAGAAAAAATATTTTAACCAGGGGCGCTACTGATGCCGATGCCGATAAGCAGGCATTAAAAGACGCCAAATCGGGCAAATGGCCCAATATTCTTTTACTGAAATCCCGCCTTTTGAGCGATGGGGGCTATCATATGGAGGCTGCGGGACTATTACAGGGTAAAACAGAAGATGATTTTTCTAAAGAAGAAGAAAAACTCGAATTTGCCTATCGTGTAGCCCGTATTTATGACGACCTGAATAGAGATGATGAAGCCATCAAAAATTATTTGATCGCCATCAGACTGGGGGAATTCAGGAGGGAATATTATGCAGCAAGGGCAGCTTTGCAGATAGGACAGATTTATGAAAAAAGAGGACAGAAAGCACAGGCCATCAGTTATTACCAGAAATGTATTGCAATGGAAGACCATGAATACAAGAATTCGCTTGACCAGCGGGCCAAATCAGGCCTGGCAAGATGCCAGGGTGAATAAACATGGGAACAAGTATTTAACGCAGGTATTTGCAGAAATTAGGCTCCTGCTATATCTTACGTCCAATTCGAACAAGCAAGGAACCGACCCCATATGCTGAAAAAATTATTCATACAGAATTATGCCATCATCGATGAGATTGAGATTGATTTCTCCGGGCAAATGAATGTGATTACCGGAGAAACCGGTGCGGGAAAAAGTATTTTAATGGGTGCTTTAAGCCTGATACTTGGAGAAAGGGCCGATAGCAGTGTACTGGTGAATAAAGACAAAAAATGTTTTATAGAAGGGCTTTTCTCAATAGACCGGAAACCGCTGGTAATAGACTTTTTACAAAAGAATGAATGGGATATTGAAGAAGACCTGGTACTTAGAAGAGAAATTGCCGCAAACGGAAAATCAAGGGCATTCATCAATGACAGCCCTGCTACCCTGCAACAACTAAAAGCACTCGCATCTCTGCTGGTAGATCTTCACCAGCAATTTGACACCCTGGAACTGGGCGACAGCGATTTTCAACGTGAGGTATTGGATGCACTGGCAGGTAATAGTAAAACAATTCACGCCTATCGGGAAACTTATTATTTGTGGCAACAAACTTCGAAGGAGCTGGCAGCATTACAGGAACAAAAAGCTGCTTTTAATAAGGAATTTGATTATCATCAATTCCTGTTCAATGAACTAAATGAATTGGGTTTGAAGGAGAATGAACTGGAGAACCTGGATCATGAATTGAGCTTACTCAGCAATGCCGAAGGTATTAAAACAGCCCTGTCCAAAGCGTATTTTGAACTGAAGGAAACCGAACAGCCGATGGTATTGCAGCTGAAACAGTTGCTGAACCAATTACAGGCTTTTGCCGATTTTCATCCCTCGCTTTCAGGCATCATTGAACGAATTAAAACGGCCCATATTGAGTTGCAGGATATTGCAGAGGAAATCGATCATCTGAACAATACCGTCAACTATGATGAGAAAAGAATTGAGTTTATTAACCAGCGCCTGATGGAAGGTTATAAGCTTACAAAAAAACACGGCCTTCAAAATACTGCACAGCTGATTGAACTCCGAAATTCTCTGGAACTCAAACTGAATGCGGTTTTAGACATGGACGACCGTATGATAGCTGCAGAAAAAAAACTCGGAGAACTTTTGCAGGAAGCCACTCAAAAAGCAAAAATCATTTCTGCCGCAAGAAAAAAAGAAGCCAAGCCTTTTGAAACAAAAGTCAATATGCTCTTGAGCCAGGTAGGCATGCCAAATGCCAGTATCCGGGTGGCCATTAATGAAAGCAGCCTGCAATCTTTTGGTATAGACCAGATAGACTTTTTGTTTGACGCCAATAAAAGCAATCGTTTTGAGCCCATCCGAAAAGTAGCCAGTGGCGGTGAATTGAGCAGGTTGATGTTATGCATCAAATCACTGGTAGCTCAATCAATCGACCTCCCTACCCTGATTTTTGATGAGATTGACACAGGCATTTCCGGTGAAGCTGCCAGACAGGTGGGGATGATTATGAAAACATTGTCTGCCAGCCGTCAATTGATCTGCATCACACACCAACCGCAGATTGCGGGCAAAGCCAATGCACATTTTCTTGTGTACAAAGAAATCAAAAATGATGCAGTAAAAACGAATATCCGTTTATTAAGTCCGGATGAAAGGATCACTTCCATTGCAAAAATGCTGAGTGGAGAAAAACCTACTGCGGCAGCATTGGAGAATGCCAGGGAAATGATGAATTAAGTATAAATTAGCATTCACAACACAGCCTGAAAAAGGCGGATGAACAGGTTAAACAATACACATGAACTTTTAACGGCTTAACTCTCAACTATTTTATACATTTACGCACCCTAAACACTTAAAAACTTCGAATAGTATGTCGTACAATTTATTAAAAGGCAAACGCGGTATTATATCAGGAGCCCTCGATGAAAATTCCATCGCATGGAAAGTAGCAGAGAAAGCACATGAAGAAGGTGCCACATTCGTATTAACCAACGCCCCCATTGCTATGCGCATGGGAGAGATTAATAAGCTGGCAGAAAAAACAGGCTCCGTCATTATTCCCGCGGATGCAACCAGTGTGGAGGATTTAACCAAATTATTTACCGAATCCCAGGAAAAACTGGGCGGTAAAATAGATTTTGTACTTCACTCTATTGGCATGAGCGTAAACATCAGAAAAAAAATTCCCTATACAGAATTGAATTACGATTATTACCAGAAAGGAATAGATGTATCTGCCTTATCGCTACACAAAATGCTGGCCGTAGCCTGGAAGCTGGATGCCATCAATGATTGGGGAAGCATAGTGGCATTGACTTATATGGCTGCCCAAAGAACCTATCCGTTTTATACCGATATGGCTGATATCAAAGCAATGCTCGAATCTATCGCGCGTAGCTTTGGCTATCATTTTGGTACCCGGAAAAAAGTACGCATCAATACAGTTTCCCAGTCGCCTACCAAAACCACGGCAGGCACCGGTATCAAAGGGTTTGGCGATTTCTTTGATTATGCTGATGCAATTGCCCCCCTGGGTAATGCATCGGCCGAAGACTGTGCCAATTATTGTGTAACCCTTTTTTCGGATTTAACAAGAATGGTCACCATGCAAAACCTTTTGCACGATGGAGGCTATTCTACAACAGGCGTAAGCGATTCGATTCTGAATAAATTAGGGATTGCCGATTCATAAAATAGTTTACCTAAAATAATTCTCCCCAATTGCTTTTCATTCTTTTATCTGAAGCAAGCCAGGGAGATCAACGTGAAAAAAAATTATATGCCTGCACTATTAGAAATTCCTGCCAACATAGTTGAGTTGATTGGATACCTGGGCTCATTTCTGACCTCGGTTACCTTTATTCCACAGGTATACAAATCATGGCAGTCGAAAAGCGTTGGAGACCTGAGTATCTGGATGATTTTGATTGTAGTTACCAGTACCCTTGTATGGCTAACCTACGCATTTGCCATTCACAGCGGACCGGTACTTCTTGCCAATACAGTAGTGCTTGTGTTGACCCTGGTATTACTGTATTTTAAATACCGTTTTAAAAAAAAGGATCATTAACTACTGAAAGCCGGTTGGGTAAACAGCTGATCCGGCAACAAAGCATAAAATAGGTTACCTGAATAAGCAAAGAGGCTGCTTTATAAAAGCAGCCTCTTTGCTTATTCAGGTAGGATTGATTTTCTGTATGGCTCTGCCAGATAAAGGTTATTTCATAGCATTAAAAAAACGGTCTCAATAATCAATTGAGACCGTCGCTTAGTCTATTCTCCGCAGGTGGTTGCTGCTTATGGCATTATGATCAAAGGCTTTGCCCCGCTGATTTCTACGAGTTCCAGATCGAAAGTCAGGTCTTCTCCGGCCAATGGATGGTTGGCATCCAGTATTACCACTTCCTCTTTAACTTCCACAATCACTACCGGAAAATTTTGCCCTTGTCCGTTGCTCATATTCAATTGCATGCCGGCTTCCGGTACCATATCAGCAGGAAATTTTTCTTTGGGAAATTCCATAATCATCTCTTCCTGTTTGGGGCCATAAGCCTGGTCGCAGGGAATGACAACCGTTTTCTTTTCACCGATAATCATTCCGGTAACACCATTATCAAATCCGGGAATAACCATACCCCCACCAACTTCAAATTCAAGTGGTTCACGGCCTTCAGATGAATCGAAGGTATCTCCGTTTGTTAATTTACCATGGTAATGAACTTTTACAGTATCACCCTTTTTAACTTGTTGCATGTGCTAATTTTAAATTGAAATAATATGGACACCAGCTATAGCGCTTTCTCAGCATTGGTTGCGTCGCACACTTCAGAGAAGGAATACTAATCAACAAATTATAAGAATACCGTTTCCGGCTGCAAAAGTACAATCCAAAATAAAAAAAGGCAATTATTTTTAGCTGTAAATTACCCGCACCAATGATGAGGTATTAAAATATTGATCCTGCCATTTATTCGTTCACTGCCTATTATCTTTGTTAAATGCAGCTTTCCGAATTAAGAATTGTTTTCATGGGAACCCCCAATTTTGCCGTTGCCTCGCTTGATGCATTGGTAAACGCTGGTTGTCAGGTAGTTGGCGTTATTACCGCACCCGATAAACCTGCCGGCAGGGGTATGAAAATAACGGAAAGCGATGTTAAGAAATATGCGCTTGAAAAGGGTTTGCCCATCCTTCAGCCCGAGAAACTTAAGAACCCCGGTTTCTTAGAGGCGCTCAGGGAATTGAAAGCAGACCTGCAGGTGGTGGTTGCCTTCCGTATGCTGCCTGAAATTGTATGGAATATGCCTCCAATGGGTACCATCAACCTGCATGGGTCTCTTTTACCCCAATACAGGGGTGCCGCACCCATTCACTGGGCTGTTATGAATGGAGAAAAAGAAACAGGCGTTACCACTTTCAAACTGAAACATGAAATTGATACAGGTGATATCTTACTGCAAAAATCCTTCCCAATAAACGAAAATGATACTACCGGGGATGTGCACGACAGGATGAAGATGATTGGTGCTGCTGTATTGGTAGAAACAGTGAAAGCATTGGCATCGGGTGATCTACAAAAAAAAGAGCAGTCTGTCTATATCACTGAAAATGCTGCGGCCCTAAAACATGCCCCCAAAATATTTACAGAAACCTGCCAAATCAACTGGAACCAGCCCGCAGAAATATTACACAATTTTATCCGTGGTTTATCCCCCTTTCCGGGAGCATTAACCAGGCTTGATGGAAAAGTGCTGAAGATATTCAGCAGCAAAAAAATTCTTGTACCACACCATTACCCCCCCGGCGCTGTTCTATGCGACGATAAAAAAACCCTGCAATTCGCTTGTAGTAATGGTTTCATAGAATTACAGGACTTACAGCTTGAAGGAAAAAAAAGGATGGCTGTTGAAGATTTTCTGCGTGGTTACCATGTAAAAGAAAAAACTGTTGGCTGATTATTGTATTTGCTTTTTCAACTCTTCCAGCCCTACTACCCCATTGTTGCGCCAAACTTCTTTGCCTTTTTTATACAGGATAAAAACAGGCAATGCTTCTACCTGCATCTGTTTCATCACTTCAAAATCCAATCCGCCATCAACTTTTACCAGGGTATATTGGTTTTGCAGATCGGTTTTAAGTTGCTCCAGAACAGGCTCCATTTTTTTACAGGGAGGGCACCAGTCTGCACCAAAATCTACCAGTACCACATCAGCAGTTTTCGTAAGCTCTTCATACGCTTTAACAGATAGCTGGAGTTTATTTGATTGCCCTTCTACAGGTTTATTGGCGTTTTTCCAGGCCAATAAGCCCCCCGCTAAATTCTGCACATCATTAAAACCATTATCCAGCAACCATTTCGCAGCAGCAGCACTTCTGGCACCGGAAGCACAGTATACAAATAAAGGTTTTGTTTTATCAAGGTATTTGATGCGATCTTTAAACTGGTCAGCTTTTGTCCAGTCGGCCTGTAAGGCATTTTTCAAGTGTCCCAACTGGTATTCTCCCGCAGTTCTTACATCCAGTAATTGCGGGTGAACCATGGAAAGCTGCCTTTCATATTCATTTGCATCCAATACATTCTGAGCATTGCATACCTGACATGCAATCAGATACCCGCATAACACTAAACCTAACAGTTTAAGCATATTCATCAATTTATTGAAAATAGGTAACTGTAATATTGAACCTGTTTTGAGAAATGGCCAATGCATTGGCTGCAGAATTACTGATGCGCAATAATAAACCGGTACCACCCTTTGTTTCCTGTAATGGCCCGAGTACCATCGCATATATACTCTTATTGTAAGCATTGGTAAGCTTAACAACCGACTGGGGAGCAACATCATTCATCAATACATAAAACTTCCTGTCGGTCCACCCGCTAATCGATTTAAAGACTGCTGCTTCGCCGGAAATAACCTGTTGATTTCCGAGCATATGTTCTGCATATGCAGTGGCATAAAAGCCTTCATCCCCATCTTTGGGTACATAACCGTTATTGCCGGTCGTTGCTGTTGAAGCTGTTTTTGTTGCTCCGGTAGTAGCTCCGATATTCATTGAAACCACTTTACCTGTTTTGATATCCTCCGGATTTACCGAAGGTTTTGTAAACATTTCATAGGCAGATTTTTCGTCACCGGGTGCCCTTTTCGACCTGGAAATGATTTCTGCTTCGGTTAAACCGGAATTTCCCTGGTTTAATTCAGTCTTATAAGAATGTTCATAAGCAGATTTTTCATCACCGGCTGCTCTTCTGGATTTTGCGATGGCTTCTTCCTGAGATACTGTAGCACCGCTGGTATTATTTACAGGTTTTGTTGCAGCCGGGGGGGCATTTACAATAGTTTTCTTTTCGGTATTTGTTTTTTCAGGAGCAGACACAGCAACCGTTGGGACAGTGGCTGCAACAGCCATATCGGGCTTGTTTTCCTGTTTTTTATCAACCGGGCTTTTTGCATTGACCATATAGCCGATAATCAATTGCTGCCCATCTTTTACCGCATTTGTTTTTAGCTGGTTCCATTCTTTCAGCTTGCTTTCAGGAACATTGAAATACAATTTGTTCAACTGAGCCAGGCTTTCTCCTTTTTTTATCTGGTGATAAACAGGCCCGCTGTTATCCCGCATTTGCTGCATCAAATTGAATTTGGTAACAGGTATCCTGATTTTAGTTCCTTTAGCCAATACAGCATTGGCAACAAGCCCGTTATAAGTAGCAAGCTTGGGTACTGAGAAGCCGGTTTGGTTGCTGATATTTTGGAGGGTTTCACTGCCATTGGTGGTATGCACCACATACAAATCTGAGGCAGAACCCATTACTACCAGTTTTTCCTGTGCCTGAACAGACAGGGAAAATAAGCAGACGGTTAAAAGCCGGAAGATTTTAATCATACCATTTTCTTAAAGTAGCGCGAAATTACTCTTTTAATATTCTCCATTCTGCAGGATAGTAATTATTGAGTCGATTTGGCAAAATTTTTACCCAACCAAGGGGTAAACCACCATAAAAAACCAGGTTCCAGCCCATTTTTGCTCCGGAAATGGCCAATTCCTTTCTTTTCAGGTATTGTAAAGCCTGTTCCAAATTTAAATGGATTTCAGGAAAATGTCCTTTTACAATGGCAGAAAGGGCAAATTCGTGCGCAGGAATAATATCCCTGCCCTTGATGGTGCCGATGGCAGTTCCGGCTTTCTTGATGTACAAACAGCCTGCTAAGCTCCTGATTGCCGGTACCCATTCGGTTTTAACAGCCCGAATGGTATCGGCCTGCTTAAAAAAATGATGGCCAGCCGGTATACCCGAAAAATCCTGAATCGCAGTTAGCTCCCTTTTATCGGGAATAACCAATACATGATCCTTCAATTTTCTTTGTTCAGCCTTCCGGGTATTTCTAAAAGCTGCTAAAAAAAAACCTTCCCCCTTAACCTTATCCGGGTAAAACCGATATCCGAAAGCCCTTTGATCTGATGAGCATGTTTCAACAATACCCCATTCTTTTTGGATTTGTAACTGGATGGATACAAGTTCCATTTCAGCAACCAGCCAATCGGCGATGGCTTCATCTTCCTCAATGGAATAAGAACAGGTTGCATAAACAAGGATGCCCTCCTCTTTTAAAGCAGGCAAAGCATCTGTCAGAATTCTTTGCTGCCGCTTACTGCAGTGCAGTACATTTTCTTCACTCCATTCCTTTACAGCATGCGGATCTTTTCGAAAAAGGCCGCTTCCGCTGCATGGGGCATCCACTACCATCAGATCAAAAAAACCCGGTAAGGATTGAAAATGTGCGGGATCATTATTGGTAACAACTACCTGCCCCGTTCCCCATTTAGTGATATTTTCTACCAGTATCCCTGCCCTTGATTTAATGACTTCATTTGAAACAATAAGGCCATTTTCGTAGTAAGCCGCAAGCAGGGTTGATTTGCCACCAGGTGCGGCACAAAGATCCAGTACTGTTTTACCTGTATCGGGTCCTGCTAACTGACGCATTGCCTCCCACAAAAACATACTGCTTGCTTCCTGAACATAGTATGCTCCTGCATGAAAAAGCGGGTCGAAAGTAAAAGAAGGTCGTTCCTGCAGGTAATAGGCAGAGGGACACCAGGGAATAGGTTTTTTTTCCCAATCCTTGTTTAATTCACAGGGTTTTAGTTTGTTTAACCGTATAGAAGTAAGCTGTGCTTCAGCTGCATGCACTTCCTCAAATGCTTTCTGGTCAAAGCTTTCCAGCTGTTGCAGTGATTGTAGTAACGCTTGGGGAACTTGCATAATAATATTTGAGGCTTCAACTACCTTTTTATTAAAACCGGATCTTGAATGCCTGTTTTACCAATTGCTCTTTTCTAAAAAAAACAATCCCGATAAAAAACAAATCAATACTTAAGGTAACGGCCGGATCGTTTTTAATCGTTTGCCAGGCATTCTCCATTTCAGCACTCCAGTGTATGTCATCAAACACTAAAATAGAATCTTCGTGAATCCTTGGCAACAATGTACGAAAATACCGAACCGTTGGCTCATAGCGGTGATTACCATCGATAAAGGCAAAATCAACAGATTGAACCTTGTTGATGATGGGTTGCAATGTTTCGTCGAAATTGCCCTCTATGAGTTCAATATTTTTTAGGCCCTGTTTCATAAAACCCTCTTTGGCAATTTCTGCCACTTCAGAAGCTCCTTCGAATGTGGTTACCTGTGAGCCAAGTTTGGAAGAAGCCAGATAGGCGGTGGTGATACCCAGTGAAGTTCCCAGTTCCAGGATATTTTCGGGTCCGTAATAATCGATCATCCTAAAGAGCAGTTGCCCATATTTAGCCGGCTTAAGCGAGCTTTTAGCAATTTCTGCCACGGTTCTTGCCCGCTTTTTTTCTACCCTTGAGCCTGCACCAAAATCATCTACCACCAAGCTGCGCTGATCCTGCAGGAATAATTGTCTTTGCATTTCGATGGAGTCATATGCATAAAATTTCCTGTCGTCATTCAGTATTTTCGTAATAAAGTCAAATACAAAAGGTGAGTGCATCCCATGCCCCTTACCATTGGAAGCTGCCAAATAATATTGGAGGTATCGGACGATTATTTGAAAGGGAGAAAACATTATCGTATTCTTGATTGATGGGGTAATTGATGCATTAACCAAAGTAAAGCATAGCTGGAACAGAGCATACAGCAATAGGAAGCTATCTTAAGCAAAAGTCCAAGATTATTCCAGTATTGTACAGGATAGTTCCAGTAGAGCAAAACCAAAAGCAGTACCGAAAACCTAAGGCTATTTCTAAAACGCCTGAAAAGTGATAAAAAAGGAAGGAGAATCACTACCGCCAGTCTGAAAGAAGCTACATTAAAATCATTGAATTTTAATCTGGTATCAATACCCATCTCTCTGGCAAATTGGTACAAAGCCACCAGCTGCCTTAATTCAAAAATAGAATAGCCAATCATAACCAGGTTTGAAGCCGCCAGGAGATTGAAAAAAAAATATTGTTGCTTACTGCGAAACAGGGATACAAGTAATAATAGAGGTACCGTGGAGCAAAATGCAATCTGAATAAATTCCATTGGCTTTGATTATGACTGAATACGTTGCCAAACCTGAAAATGGTACGTATATGGATGCTTTGCATCTGCGGGGAAATTTTCCTCAGATAGCCTATCCCATGATTTTTCTTCCAATACCGGAAAAAAACTATCGCCTTCCATGACCACATCTACGCGTGTGAGATAAATTTTGTTGGCCACGGGTAATGCCTCTTTATAAATTTCTCCGCCACCTATGATGAATACTTCCCTGTAATTGGCGCCGGCTGCTAACGCAACCGCTTCCTGCAAAGAGTGTACAATATTTATCCCGGCTGCATCCCAGTGCTTATTTCTGGTAATTACTATATTCATCCTGCCGCCTAACTGTTTGGCGCCCATTGACTCAAAGGTTTTTCTTCCCATAACAACCGGCATTCCCCAGGTGGTGTTTTTAAAAAAACGCATATCATTGGGCAAATGCCATAACAGTTGATTATTAAAACCAATGGCATTATTTGTAGAAGCTGCAACAACCAGACTAATGATCATTAAATAAAATTAGGCAAAAAAATGAATGACTAAACGGCCACAGGTGCTTTGATTCCCGGATGAAACTGGTAATTTTCCAAACTGAAATCTTCAAATACAAAGCTGAAAATATCTTTCACCCCTTTGCGTATTTTCATCTCCGGCAGTGCATATGGTGTCCTGCTCAGCTGAAGCTTTGCCTGATCCAGGTGGTTATTATATAAATGTACGTCTCCAAATGAATGCACAAAATCACCATAAGCCAGGCCGCAAACATCGGCCATCATCATGGTTAACAAGGCATAAGAAGCAATATTAAACGGAACTCCCAGGAAAACATCTGCACTTCGCTGGTATAACTGGCAACTCAGTTTTCCTCCTGCCACATAAAACTGAAAAATGGTATGGCAGGGCATCAAGGCCATTTTTGGCAGGTCGGCAACATTCCATGCACTCACAATCATTCTTCGACTATCGGGATTATGCTTAATCTGGTTGATTACATCTGTAATCTGGTCAATAACTATCCCATCCTTCCCTTCCCAGCTTCTCCATTGTTTGCCGTAAACCGGACCAAGATCGCCCTTCTCATTGGCCCATTCATCCCATATGCTAACTTTATGCTCATTCAAATATTTGACATTGGTATCGCCCTGCAAAAACCACAATAATTCATACACAATACTTTTCAGGTGCAGTTTTTTAGTAGTAACCATCGGAAATCCTTTCTGTAAATCAAAGCGCATCTGGTAACCGAAACAACTTAAAGTACCGGTACCTGTTCTATCAGTTTTTTGTTCTCCCTGGGCTAAAATATGCCTGAGTAGGTCGTGGTATTGCTGCATGGCTGCAAAATACGTTTGAATTAGGAAGACAGGAAGAATGATTATCTGTTGGGGAGAATCTGTGAATTCCTTAGTTTTTGCGGCGTTGCAGCTCTTTTTTAATCAGGGTAAGCTCTCTGCCTGTTTGGCCGCTTACGCTGCTGTTTTCCTGGGCTCTGCGCATCAAATAAGGTATCACATCCCTGATGGGACCAAAGGGTAGGTATTTGCTCACATTAAAGCCTTCTTTGGCAAGGTTAAAGCTGATATTATCGCTCATCCCGAATAACTGGGAAAAATGTACATGAGGATGGTTATGGGGTATTCCTTTTTCTTCGAGCAGTTTTGCTGCATGCAGATTGCTTGTTTCATTATGTGTTGCCACAATTACAGACACCTGATCAAGATGCGCAATACAATAATCTACCGAAGCATCATAATCACGGTCTGTAGCATTTTTATCAGCCTGAATCGGATCCTCATACCCTTCATTAAAAGCCCGTTCTCTTTCCTTCTCCATATAAGCGCCGCGTACCAATTTGATACCCAGTTTAAAACCCTGCTGTATTGCAATTTGATGGGAAAGTTTCAGAAAATGTAATCTGTCGTGGCGGTATAGCTGGATAGTGTTGTACACAATCACTTTTCCCTTGTTAAAAATTTCCATCATCTCCATGGTCAGCCTGTCTACTGGATCCTGGATCCAGCTTTCTTCGGCATCAATTAAAACGCCGATATTTTTTTCTGCTGCCACTTCACAAATGGTATACATCCTTTCTCTAACGCGATCCCATTCAGCCACTTCCTCCTCATGGTCATGAATACCACTGCGTAAACGTGGTGCATCATTCAATGTTTGCAATAGACCAAACCTGGCCAGTCCTGTAACTTTTATGCTGATAAAAGGAATATTTTTTTGGGTAGCGGCATAATTGATTACGCGGATGAATTCTTCGGTTGCATGTTCATAATTGTTTTCTCCTTCTTTTCCTTCAACCCCATAATCCAATATTACCTGCACACCATATTTACCCAAAATTTCACCTACGGCAGCCGTTTGATCCAATGTTTCTCCACCCACAAATTGTTTGAAAATTGTTTTCCTGATTATTCCATGAACAGGCAATCCCGTCTTCATAATGAACGGCGTTAGCCGGGTACCCAGTTGCACAAACCAGGGATAATCCATTGTTTTGAATAAAATCTGGGCGCTTTTTAATTCCTTATCGGATTTATAAGCAAAAGCATTTTCTGTATTGTCAAAGGAGATATTCATGCTAACAGGTGTTCGTGATGCGAATATCGGTACTGATTGCTTAAGTAAAAAAAGCTTTTATCATAAACGCTGAAATATTTTTGAGAAACCCGGTTTTGTAGCTTTATAACCTGTTTGTCCGTATTTTTTAAGGGAATCCTGATGGGTTTTGTAATAAAAACAGACATTTGCAGATGCAGATAACCCATACAGAAATATACAAATACACCATTCCCATGGTTCCTTTTACCATTGCAACCGGAACCATGAAATATGCGCAGAATACCTTTATTCGGATACACACAAACGAGGGAATTACCGGAGTAGGCGAATGCTCAGCATTTCCGATGATTGCAGGCGAAACCCAGGCCACCTGCTATGAAATGGCCAAGGATTTTGCGCTTATATGGAAACACAAATCACCACTGGAAATAGCGGAAAGACTGGCTGAGCTAGATTCATTCACTGCCGGCAACTATACTGCCAAAAGCGCATTCGATCTTGCCTTGTACGATATTGCCGCCAAAGCTGCCAACCAGCCCCTGTACAGGTTTCTTGGGGGAGAAAAAAAAACAATTGAAAGCGATCTTACCATCGGGATTGATACCCCCGAAAATATGGCTGAAACAGCCCTGTCATTTAAAGAAAAGGGATTCACATCATTAAAGTAAAACTGGGTAAAAATCCGGTGGATGATATTGAGCGCATCGATAAAATCAGGAAAGCCATTGGTTACGACATTAAACTCAGGATTGATGCCAATCAAGGGTGGAGTTACGACGATGCCTGTTTTGCACTCACCAGCTTGGGGAAATTCGATATTGAATTTTGTGAACAGCCCATGCGCAAATGGAACGATGAACGATTACCCGGATTATGCAAGATTTCCCCCATTCCCTTAATGGCCGATGAAAGTGTATTTACCCATTATGATGCAGAAAGAATTATCCGCAACCATGCCTGCAGTTTCATCAATATCAAATTTGCCAAAAGCGGCGGCATTCATGAAGCAATACTGATTAATGAAGTTGCCGAAAAAAATGGTATTCATTGTATGATGGGCGGAATGCTGGAGAGCCGTTTGGCTCTTACAGCCAAAGTTCATTTTGCGATGGCAAAAAACAATATCCGCTTCTACGACCTCGACACCTGCCTGCTTGGCCATTTAGCCGATCCGGTAACCGGCGGTGTAACCTATTCAGGAATGAATTTACTTTTATCAGATGCTCCCGGAATTGGCGCCGACGTGGCAGACAGTTTTTTAAATACACTTGAGCAAACCACTGTATAAAATCAATCGGCAATTATTTATTGTCAAATAAGACACTGGCAGGCTAACAGATTCCGCCGTACCTTTGCAATCAAACAACTATCATGGAAGCAAAAAAAGCAAGCGTCAGTTTTACCACCATGAATGAGCTGGTACTTCCCAATGATACCAACACATTTGGCAACCTCATGGGCGGACGTTTAATGTACTGGATGGATATTGCTGCAGGAATCGCAGCAGGCAGGCATTGTAATACCCCCAGCATGACGGCTTCCGTAGATAATCTTAGCTTCAAAAACCCGATAAAACTGGGCAATGTAGTACATATAGAAGCCAAAGTTTGCCGTGCATTCCATACTTCCATGGAAATCAATATTCGTGTATGGGGCGAGGACCTGTTGCACCAGTTCAAATATGAAAGCAATGAAGCTTTTTTCACTTTTGTAGCACTCGATCCCAATGGCAAACCCAGACTGGTTCCTCAGCTGATTCCTGAAACAGAAGAAGAAAAAAGACTGTATGAAGGAGCTTTGAGAAGAAGGCAGATAAGGTTAATTCTTGCAGGAAAAATGAAACCGGATGATGCCAATGAATTGAAAGCACTGTTTATCAAAGAATAATAAATCCTGCTTTATTTCTCTAACAGGTGAAGAATATGGTGTTTGCTTTTCAACATATATGACTTACTCTGTTCAATGGCATCCATCACCTGTTCTACTATGTCCTCCACCGATTGCGTATAATCAATTATCAAAGGTTCTTTTATTCGTATCGATAATTGTGAGCCCCTTTTTTTAAAACTGAGGCCTGTTTTACTGAATGCCCGCCAGAAGCCGTTGATAACTACCGGAACAACTATTGGATGGTTATTCTTGATGATATGTGCCGTACCCTTGCGGCCCGGTGCGAAAGGCTTGGTTGTTCCCTGGGGAAAGGTAATTACCCAGGACTTGTTGAGTGCCTGGTCAATTTTTTGAGTATCCGATTCATCCCTTTCTCTGTTGATGTCTTTGCCGTTGGTACGCCAGGTCCGTTTTACCGTTAAAGCGCCTGCCATTTTAAAAAAGCGGCTGATCCAGCTCCCATTCATTGTTTCCTCTGCCGCTACAAAATACACATTGGTAAAGGGGTTCAACAGATAATATGGCAGTCCCAATCGGTTGTTTTTACGCCATTTAACTGCACAGAAAATATGGATAAAAGCGATCACATCTGCAAAATAGGTCTGGTGATTGCTTACAAAAAGCACATTCTTTTTGGGTAGCTTTTTCAGATGCTCCGTACCTTCTATTTTAATATGGTTAAAAATAACCAATCCCGGATAAGTAATCATCCCCACAGTTCCATAAACCAATGAACGTACTATCCTGATATACTTAAACCTTTCAGTTAATTTCATCACATTGATTTTGACAAGCCTTGCAAAATAAGGAATGTAACTATAAAGAAGGCCCTTTGTTTAAAAATAAGTGAATTCTATCAGCTTACTCTCATTCGCTGCCAATACATTTGCCTGAATAAATAGTTTTTATGGCGTTGAATACAGTGATATTTGATATTGATGGCCTGCTGGTGGACAGTGAACCTCTTTGGAATCAGGCAGCAGCAGAGGTTTTCAAAGAATATGGGGTTGCGCTTAGTGAAGAACAGTATAGGACTACCACGGGGCTGAGAACAAAAGAATTTGTTCAATGGTGGTTCGGTCATTTTAAAATAGCTGAGGGTGAAATGCAAAAAGCAGCAACAAAGATTGTCGCACTTGTTTTGCAAAAAATAGCCAACCGGGGAAATATCCTTCCCGGAGTAAGTTATATTTTCGATTTCTTTTACAAGAAGGGCTTTAAAATTGGTCTGGCTACTTCTTCCCCACCCGAATTAATAGAACTGGTTATTGGCATGGCGGGGATTGGTGCTTATATTCAGGCAAGCTCATCTGCCCAGGAGCTGCCTTATGGAAAACCCCATCCACAGGTATACCTCAATTGTGCTGAAATGCTTGCCAGCAGGCCTATGGA
>JBDKLG010000118.1:0-4707 GCA_039795695.1 Bacteroidota bacterium | reverse complement strand
GACCCCGCAACCGGCAGGGTAATGGATGTGCTTACAACAGAACCCGGTGTGCAGTTCTATACGGGTAATTTCCTGGATAGCACATTAACAGGAAAAAATAAATGGACTTACGGTAAGCATGCAGCACTCTGTCTGGAAACACAACATTTTCCCGACGGTCCCAACCAGTCCTCCTTTCCCAATACTATTTTGCAACCAGGAGAAAGCTACCATCAAATCACTCAATATAAATTTTCTGTGAAATAAATACAACCTTACTTATTCCCTACTGCTTAAAATGTATTGCATGAAAAAAATAACCCTGCTTGTTACAGTATTCATCACTGTTACTGCCTTTGCTCAGGAAAAAGGTTATTCCATTCAGGCAGTCCCGTTTACACAGGTATCGCTTTCAGATAATTTCTGGCTGCCCAGGATTAAAATCAACCAAACCGTTACCCTGCCTGCTTCATTTGCAAGGTGTGAAAGCACAGGACGCGTGAATAATTTTGTAATGGCGGCACAGAAAAAAGGGAAATTCTGTACGAGGTACCCCTTTGATGATACAGATATTTACAAAACAATAGAAGGTGCTTCATTTTCACTTGCCTTATATCCCGACCCGGTTTTTGAAAAATACATCGACTCGCTGATTACCATTATAGCCGCGGCTCAGGAACCCGATGGTTATTTGTATACAGCCCGCACCATCGATCCGGCCAATGTGCATCCCTGGATCGGAAAAGAAAGATGGGAAAAAGAAAGAGAACTCAGCCATGAACTGTACAATGCAGGTCATTTATATGAAGCGGCTGTGGCACATTTTATGGCTACCAAAAAAAGAAATCTCCTGAACATTGCCATAAAAAATGCCGACCTGGTTTGTGCTGTTTTTGGTCCCGATAAAAAACACGTGGCCCCGGGACACGAAGTGATTGAAATGGGCCTGGTGAAACTTTACCGCGTTACCGGAAAAAAGGAATACCTCAACACCGCAAAATTCTTTGTGGAAGAAAGAGGACACTATACGGGATATGACAACAAGAGTAATGATCCCTGGAAAAATGGTGCTTACTGGCAGGACAATATTCCGGTAATCCGCCAGGAAGAAGCAGAAGGCCACGCAGTTCGTGCAGGCTATCTCTATGCTGCCATGGCCGATGTGGCGGCACTTACAGGCAACGACAGTATCCTGAATGCCATCGACAGAATCTGGAATAATATGGTGGACAAGAAAATTTATGTGCAGGGAAGTGTAGGCGCCATTGGAAGTGGAGAACGCTATGGCAATAATTATGAATTACCCAATGCAACAGCCTACAACGAAACCTGTGCTGCCATTGCCAATGTTTACTGGAATCACCGGATGTTCTTACTGCATGGTGATGCCAAATATATGGACCTGCTGGAAAAAATATTGTACAATGGACTCATATCAGGAATAGGACTGGACGGAAAATCTTTTTTCTATACCAATGCAATGCAGGTAACGCATAATTTTAAACATGCAGATATCGAATACGGCCGCTCAGGATGGTTTGAATGTTCCTGCTGCCCCACCAACCTGGTTCGATTGATCCCCGCGATACCCGGCTATATCTATGCGCAAAAAGAAGACAAGGTTTTTGTGAACCTCTTTATCAAAGGCGATGCAACCCTTTCTGTAAATAATACGACTGTTCAGATAGAACAAAAAAACAATTATCCCTGGGATGGAAACCTTTCCTTTGTGCTGAAGCCAGAAAAGCCCGCTGAATTTCAATTGGCATTCCGAATCCCGGGATGGGCATTGGATAAAGCCATCCCTTCAAGCCTTTACAGCTTTACTTCCGCTGCCGGTTCTGCAGTTAAGATATTCGTCAATGGCCAGCCTGTAAACTATAAAATGGAAAATGGCTATGCAGTCATTAACAGAACATGGAAAAAGAACGATGCAATCTCATTTGATCTTCCCATGGATGTTAAAAGAGTGGTGGCTAACGAAAAAGTCTCCGACGATATAGGTAAAGTAGCCCTGCAACGCGGCCCCATCATGTATTGCGCCGAATGGGTAGACAATAACGGTAAAGCAGACAATATCCTGATTCCTGCTGATACAAAATTCAGCAGCGAATTCAAACCCGATTTGCTCAACGGGGTTACGGTCATAAAAGCATCCGTGCCTGCAGTAGTGATTGAAAACAGTAAAAGCATTAAAACCCAACAACAAATATTGACCGCCATTCCCTATTACAGCTGGGCCAACAGAGGACCGGGTGAAATGATGGTATGGTTTCCCGTAGAAATAAAAGGAATAGAATTAATGGCCCGATAAACAAGCAGTTAAACAAAATGCTATGATTGATTTAAAGAAAAAAGAGCTGTGGTTTGTTACAGGCAGCCAACACTTATACGGAGAAGAAACATTGAAACAGGTGGCCAGTCATGCACAAACCATCGCAAAATCATTGCATAGTTCCGCTCAGATACCTGTTACCGTTCTGTACAAACCCGTTGTAAAATCAGCAGAAGAAATCTATGCCATTTGCCTGGAAGCGAATGCTGCAGCGGATTGTATCGGTATTATTGCATGGATGCATACTTTTTCTCCGGCTAAAATGTGGATCGGGGGAATGAAAATCATGCACAAACCCCTATTGCATTTTCATACCCAGTTCAACAGAGATATACCCTGGTCTACCATCGACATGGATTTCATGAACCTGAACCAGTCTGCTCACGGCGACCGTGAATTTGGTTTTATTATGAGCCGCATGCGTTTGAACAGGAAAGTAGTGGTAGGTTACTGGGAAGACGCTGAATCACTTGGTAAGATTGATGTATGGGCAAGGGCCGCCGCTGCATGGAGCGACTGGCAGCATGCAAAATTTGTACGATTCGGCGATAATATGCGCAATGTAGCAGTAACAGAAGGCGATAAAGTGGAAGCGGAAATTAAATTCGGGTATAGTGTGAATACCTATGGTACCGGCGACCTGGTAAAAACAATCAACAATATTTCCGAAAAGCAAATTGATCAATTAGTAGACATATATGCCGATACCTATACTTTGGTTGATCAATTAGTGAAAGGAGGGGCCGGGCACCAGTCATTACGCGAAGCCGCCAAGATTGAACTCGGACTGGAAGCTTTTTTAGCGGAAGGAAATTATAAAGGCTTTACCAATACATTTGAAGACCTGCATGGGCTGGCCCAATTACCCGGTATCGCAGCACAAAGACTTATGAGCAAAGGCTATGGTTTTGCTGCCGAAGGCGATTGGAAAACAGCAGCATTGGTTCGTGCCATGAAAGTAATGGGAGCCGGCATGAAAGGCGGCAACAGCTTTATGGAAGATTATACGTATCATTTCAATCCCGATAACAGGATGGTGCTGGGAAGCCATATGCTCGAAATTTGCGAAAGCATTGCCGATGGAAAACCAAGCTGTGAAATTCATCCCCTTGGAATTGGCGGAAAAGCAGATCCGGTAAGGCTTGTATTCAATTCGGCACCCGGCCCTGCTTTAAATGCATCCATGGTTGATATGGGAAACAGGTTCCGCTTACTGGTGAATGAAGTGATTGCAGTAGCACCCATACACCCAATGCCAAAGCTACCCGTAGCAAGGGTATTATGGAAACCTTATCCCAATATGCACACCGGCTGCGCAGCATGGATTTTAGCAGGGGGGGCACACCATACCTGCTACAGCCAGAACCTTACCACAGAACATTTGACAGACTTTGCAGAAATGGCTAATATTGAAATGGTATTGATTGGAAAAGACACCACCATCCCCCAACTGAAAAATGAACTCAAATGGAACGAAATCTATTACAAATAACTTCAAACGCTTAACTCCTAACTCTTAACACCCCCAACCACGCCACTATGAAATCATTACAAACCGCTGATTACATCGTATTTCTCTTCTATTTTATCATCGTTGCATCCTATGGGTACTGGGTGTACAGAAGAAAGAAAAAAGCCAGCACCACTGCATCGCATGATTATTTTTTGGCAGAAGGATCCCTTACCTGGTGGGCCATCGGTGCATCGCTCATCGCTTCCAATATTTCAGCCGAGCAAATGATTGGTATGAGTGGCAATGGTTTTAAAATGGGACTGGCCATTTCAACCTACGAGTGGATGGCGGCAGCAACACTAATGATTGTGGCCATCTTTTTCATTCCTGTATACCTTAAAAATAAAATCTATACCATGCCGCAGTTCCTGAACCAGCGGTATAACAGTACGGTTGCCATGATAATGGCGGTATTCTGGCTTTTGCTGTATGTGGTTGTAAACCTTACATCCATCCTTTACCTGGGAGCACTCGCCATTCATGCCATTTCGGGTTTGCCACTGTATCTATGCATGGTATTCCTCGCAGGTTTTGCCATCATCATCACTTTGGGAGGAATGAAAGTGATTGGTTATACAGATGTAATCCAGGTATTCTTTTTAATTGTAGGCGGATTGGCTACTACCTACCTGGCATTAAACCTGGTAGCAGAAAAATTTGGTACAACAGGTGTCTGGAACGGATTGAGTTTGTTAACAGACAAAGCCAATGACCATTTTCACATGATACTCAAAAAAGATAACCCGAATTTTATCAGCCTGCCCGGTTTAACGGTATTGATAGGAGGTATGTGGATCGTAAACCTGAACTACTGGGGCTGTAACCAATACATCACACAACGTGCACTGGGAGCGGATTTAAAAACAGCCAGAAGCGGTAT
>JBDKLG010000117.1:0-3156 GCA_039795695.1 Bacteroidota bacterium | reverse complement strand
ATCAACCCGGGAGATAAAATAAGAACCCTTGCCAATATTGTAAAAGTCACCTCCGGTTCAAACCCTGAAGCGGCCAAGAGAGTAGACAATTTGTACCAGTGCATTATTGCTGCAGGAACTTATTTGGCACCAAGTATCAAAGTAGCAGAAGCATCCAAAGCAATTGAAAATGCACAACGTGATGTGAATATTTCATTTATGAATGTGCTGGCATTGATATTCGACAGGATGGGGATTGATACCAGTGATGTATTGGCTGCAGCAGCTACCAAATGGAATTTCCTGCCATTCAAGCCGGGTTTAGTAGGCGGTCATTGCATTGGTGTTGACCCACATTATCTTGCTTATAAAGCCGAACAATTGGGATACCGGCCCAAAGTGATTCTTTCAGGAAGAGAGGTAAATGAAAGGATGGGCGTTTTTGTGGCAGAAAAAATTATAGCCCTGCTGGCGGCCAAACACAAGGGAAATATTCAAGGTTGTAAAGTGTTGATTCTGGGATTTGCTTTTAAAGAGAATTGTTCTGATACGAGGAATACCAAAGTGGTGGATATTATTCAATTATTGAGCAATGCAGGTATACAAACTGCTGTATTTGATCCTTTATTGAATAAGGATGAAATAAAGGCGGGTTATGGAATTGAATTGATTCAGGAACCCGGTTTAGACTATGATGCGATTCTTTTAGCAGTTTCACATGATCAATTCAGAAAAATTGATTTTGCGCAATACAAAAGTAAAGGGTCTTTAATATTTGATACACAGGGATTTATAAATAGAAAAATTGTTGATTTTAGGATCTAACTTTTAAAAATGTTGAAAAACCACAAACACAAACATTTACCTGAAAATAATCAGCTCTGTCTACCAAGCAAGTGATTAACCAATAACTGTGTTATTCTGTGCAATCTGTGGCAAATAAGGTACTGATGGGGGCTGTATTTTCTTTGTTAAGGGTAGGCCACAGATTACACAGAAAATCACAGCAACCAAACACGAATTCCAAACAATATTCGCGTATCAGTTATTTCCATATTTGATTTAACTTGCAGCCCTTAGAAAGTATAAATCAGCTTATTTATGGAAAGAGCTTTAATAACAGGGATTACGGGCCAGGATGGGGCCTATTTGGCAGAATTGTTGTTAAAGAAAGGGTATGAAGTACATGGCATCAAACGGAGAAGCTCCCTTTTCAATACAAGCAGGATCGATCATTTTTATGAAGATCCTCATATTCCCGACAGGCATTTGGTGCTGCATTATGGCGACTTGTCGGATTCAACCAATTTAATCAGGATCATACAGGAGGTTCAGCCGGATGAGATTTATAACCTGGCAGCAATGAGCCATGTGCAGGTAAGCTTTGAAACCCCTGAATATACTGCCGATGTGGATGGCATTGGTACCCTTCGTATTCTGGAAGCAGTCCGCTTATTGGGCCTTACTCAAAAAACCCGGGTTTACCAGGCTTCAACTTCAGAATTGTATGGCTTGGTACAAGCGGTACCACAAAATGAGCAAACGCCTTTTTATCCCAGATCTCCCTATGCTGTTGCAAAAATGTATGGATTTTGGATTACGGTAAATTACAGAGAAGCTTATGGGATGTATGCCTGTAACGGTATTCTTTTCAATCATGAATCTCCCTTGAGAGGAGAGACTTTTGTAACCAGAAAAATAACCCGTGCCGTGGCCAAAATAGCGTTGGGTTTACAGGATACTTTATTTTTAGGAAACCTTGATGCGCAAAGAGATTGGGGGCATGCGAAAGATTATGTGGAAGCTATGTGGTTGATGCTACAGCAGGAAAAGCCGGAAGACTATGTTATTGCAACAGGTAAAACAACCCGTATCAGGGATTTTGTACAAATGGCTTTTAAAGAAATAGGTGTTACCCTCGAATTCAGGGGAACCGGCCAGGATGAGGTAGCTGTGGTAAAGTCGGCTGAGGGTAAATTCAAGGTTGAGGCGGGTAAGGAAGTGGTAAAAATAGACAAGCGTTATTTCAGGCCAACTGAAGTGGATTTATTGATAGGAGATGCTACCAAGGCAAATACGCAATTGGGTTGGAAGCCAAAATATACATTGAGCGCAATGGTTCAGGAAATGGTAGCCAATGATATCAGCCTATTTGAGAGACAGCAATTCCTGGTTAAAAACGGGTATGCCGTTAAAAACGAATACGAGTAAAAGGCTTTGCTGATAATACTTTCAGGGATTTATCAGTTCGGCTAAAGAGACAAAGACCGATGGAAAAAACTGCGAAAATTTACGTTGCCGGGCATCGAGGAATGGTGGGAAGTGCTATTGTGAGACAATTGGCGCAACAAGGATTTCATCAAATAATTACGCGAACTTCTGCTGAACTCGACCTACGCAACCAGGGTGATGTGGCCCATTTTTTTGAAAAGGAAAAGCCGGATTATGTTTTTTTGGCTGCTGCAAAAGTAGGGGGTATTGTAGCCAATAATACCTATCGTGCCGAGTTCATCTATGACAATCTGTTGATTGAGGCCAATCTAATACACCAGGCTTATTTGCATAAAGTAAAGAAACTGCTTTTTTTAGGATCTTCCTGTATTTATCCCAAACTGGCTCCCCAGCCATTGAAAGAAGCGTATCTTTTGTCGGGCTATTTAGAGGAAACCAATCAGCCTTATGCCATTGCCAAAATAGCGGGTATCGAGTTATGTGACGCCTACAGACATCAATATGGCTGTAATTTTATTTCTGTGATGCCGGCTAATCTGTATGGGCCTAACGATAATTATGACCTGGAAAAATCGCATGTATTACCTGCCCTGATGCGAAAGTTTATTACTGCCAAAGCAAATAAGGAGCCCTTTGTAACCATTTGGGGAACCGGTAGCCCCAGGCGTGAATTTTTGTATGTGGATGATTTGGCTGATGCCTGTTTGTTTTTGATGGAGAAATATGATGAAGGGGGCATCATTAATGTAGGTACCGGCGAAGATTTAACCATCCGGGAATTGGCCGAAATGATTCAAGGGATAGTGGGTTTTGAAGGCAAGATTTTGTTTGACAGGTCTAAGCCGGATGGCACGCCCAGGAAATTGATGGATGTGTCAAAAATAAATTTGCTGGGCTGGAGACATTCCTGCCCGCTTGAAGCGGGTGTTTCAGCTGTTTATGAAG
>JBDKLG010000116.1:0-8861 GCA_039795695.1 Bacteroidota bacterium | reverse complement strand
GAAATTTCCTTCACCGTGGCACGGGCATTTTGCTGCAAAATTTTCAGGATGGAAAGGTCTTTTTCATCCAACGAAAAACCGCTCACAGTGGATTCGGCTGTTTTGATGGGTTTTGGCATATAAAAATATCATTTCGTTCTTTATAAAGCTATAAAACTATTCTTTTATTCCAAAAAATATTAATTATAAAGAATATTATTCTATTAAATTAGATTTGTGCCACAAAAAAACACAAAAATGTCAAACCTTACCAAATCCATTGATTTCAGCCTTCCTTACAAAGTGGCTGATATGAGTTTAGCCGACTGGGGTCGCAAAGAAATCCGTTTAGCCGAAGCAGAAATGCCGGGCCTTATGTCGATCCGTGCCGAATACGGTCCAACACAGCCTCTCAAAGGCGCGCGTATTGCAGGTTGTTTGCACATGACCATACAGACTGCCGTTTTGATTGAAACACTGGTTGCCCTGGGAGCCGAAGTAAAATGGAGCTCTTGTAACATATTTTCTACACAGGACCAGGCTGCTGCTGCCATTGCTGCTGCAGGTATTGGTGTATTTGCCTGGAAGGGCCAGACACAGGAAGAAGCAGACTGGTGCATCGAACAAACCCTGTTCTTTGGTGCAGCCGACCGTCCTTTGAATATGATCCTGGATGATGGCGGAGACCTGACCAATATGGTTTTTGATGTATATCCTGAACTGATTGCCAATATCAAGGGATTGTCTGAAGAAACTACCACCGGCGTACACCGTTTGTATGAGCGCATGGCAAAAGGAACTTTACCTATTCCGGCGATCAATGTAAACGACTCGGTTACCAAATCAAAATTTGATAACAAATACGGTTGCCAGGAATCACTGGTTGATGCAATCCGTCGTGCTACTGATGTGATGATGGCTGGTAAGATTGCCGTGGTAGGTGGATATGGAGACGTAGGCAAAGGTTCTGCCCTTTCCCTGAAAGGTGCCGGATGCCGTGTAATCGTAACTGAAATTGACCCCATCTGCGCCCTGCAGGCTGCGATGGAAGGCTTTGAAGTGAAGCCAATGGCAGAAGCGGTGAAAGAAGCCGACATCATTGTAACTGCATCCGGTTGCCGCGATTTGATTACGGAAAAACATTTCCGCTCAATGAAAGACAAAGCGATCGTTTGTAATATCGGTCACTTTGATATTGAAATTGATGTTGCCTGGTTGAACAAAAACTACGGTCATACCAAAGACACCATCAAACCACAGGTTGATTTGTACAATATCGAAGGAAAAGACATCATTTTGCTGGCCGAGGGTCGCCTGGTTAACTTAGGTTGCGCTACCGGTCACCCAAGTTTTGTAATGAGCAATTCTTTCTCCAATCAAACACTGGCCCAGCTTGAATTGTGGAATAACCACAAAAATTACGAGAACAAAGTGTATGTATTGCCCAAGCACCTGGATGAGAAAGTAGCCCGTTTACACCTCGCCAAAGTAGGCGCAGTATTAGACGAATTAACCGATGCACAGGCTGAATACCTGGGTATTACAAAAGTTGGTCCTTTCAAAGCCGATCATTACAGGTATTAATTTTAACATGGTCTTTCTTAGACCAGTTAACTAATATAGCAAAGAGCCGTTTTCTTTAAGGAAACGGCTCTTTCATTTAGCAGCGGTGACTAATCTACAAAAAGATTCAGGAACCGCCCGAAGCCTGTTCCATTGAAGATTAGCCCGCTCTCCACATTTGAGGATAACTATACAACAATCAAAATAAACCGCCACCCTATCTTTGATCCGAATCAATACCAACACAATGAATAGGATTAAAACGTTTACTGTATCAGGCTTCTGTATGATGGCCATGGCTTTATTATCCGGCTGTAACAATGGCGGTGGCGATAAAAACCCGGCCGACACAGCCAAAGCTGCAACTGCAAAAACTGCTCCGGGTACGCCGATTAAAATAGACAGTTCCAAAAGATATATTTTCCTTACCTGGGACGATTCTCCCCAGCCACCCGGAACAGTAAACTGTAAAAATGTTTTCCGTGAGCAGGGCATCAAGGCAACATTTTTCTCGGTTGGCTTTAACCAGGTAGGCCCCTGGAAAAAAAGACTGATTGATTCCATCAGAAATGGTTATCCCGAATTTTTACTGGCCAATCATAGCTTCAGTCACGGCTTTAATGATAAATACAGCAAATTTTATTCACCCGGCATGACAGACAGTGCCCTGAATGATTTTTTAAGAAATGAAAAAGAATTGAATATCCCTGTAAAAATCATCCGCCTTCCCGGAAACAATACCTGGGCATCCAATGGCAATATCCAGGGGCAGAAAGCCAACACTTCACTGGTTAAGAAACTGGATTCTCTCGGGTATAAGATCATTGGGTGGGACCTGGAATGGAGCCAGCAAAGCAAAATGAAAGCGCCCAGAGAAAGTGCAGATGAAATGATTAAAAGGGTGAACCAGAAATTTGACGATGGGAATACCAACCAGTTGAATGCAATTGTAATATTGTCGCACGACAGGTTATTCGAGAAAAAACAGTTTGCAGATTCATTGAGCAAATTCATTTCCATCCTGAAACAGGACAAGCGAAATGTATTTGAAACGATTGATCATTATCCAACAGTACAAAAATAAGTGGGAACAGGGCGTGGTGAAGAATGAACATACTTATTCGCCACGCCCCTATCTGCTGTTCACCGATAAATTTCGCTCTTTCGAAATCATCCGCTGCCATTCATCCTTCCCGGGCTTACCGCTCTCACAGTTCCATCACAGTTAAAGGGCCTTTATGATTTCTTTAAGAAATGCGCTGAAACGCCTACCCATATTGCGTTTCACGTCATAGCCTTCATGCATTAACATTTACATTAACACCACTCATACAATACCCTTACGATGGGATGTAACTAATCCCAATCTACCGCGTCTATCTATGGTATGTTGCTAATTTTGATAAATCAAATTGAAACAACAAAAAACAGTCAAACCAATTAAATAGACAAACAATGAAAAAATTATTCTTTACTGCATTAGCCGCCATCGCCCTGGTAACAACTGCATTTGCAGGTCCTTTAACTATTAGCTCCAAAATGAATGAACATTTTTCCGGTTCCTTCAGCAAGGCAAAGAATGCCACCTGGAAAATAAACGACCGGTTTGCCAAAGTAAGTTTTCAACTGGGCAATGAAAAATGGGATGCTTTTTACGGCACCGATGGTGAGTTGATTGGAACAAGCAGGGCGATAAATTTCGACAAACTGCCAAAATCCGCACTGGAAACCATTACGACCAAATACACTTACCCTGAGTACCAGATCAAGGATTGTATTGAATTTGTGAATGCCGACAACGAGAAAAATTTTTATGCCTCTTTTGACAAAGCAGGAGAAACAGTGGTTTTGGAAATAACCAGGGCCGGGGTGGTAAGCCTGTTTGCCAAATAATATCATTATACCTCCTCCGATACTCATAAAAAAGTCTTGTGCAAGAAGCAGGACTTTTTTTTATGAGGGGAAACTTATTTTTCCCATGGTTACCGAAGGAATATCCGCTGTTCCGTTCCCGATAAGGGTTTCACCCCCTGCTACACATTCATTGGCCAGAATGGCAAATAACAATGCTTCTTTGGCATCGGGATTAACCTGAAGCGTATCGGTGGTATAAAAACTATGCTCCGGCAGCAATGCTTTGACCTGGTCCATCAGCAAAGGATTGTGCATCCCTCCCCCACTGGTATAAATGGTATAAGCCTTCTCAGCATCAATGGTTCTCCTGATCGCATCTGCGATGGTAACAGCACTGAACTTATTGAGCGTGGCCATTGTATCAAATGCTGAAATGCCTGCAATACCACAGCTTATAATGGCTGCATCCAGCAATGACAAATTAAATAATTCAGGGCCGGTTGTTTTAGGAAATCCTTTTTCGAAGAATTCCTGTTGAAGCAGGTAAGCCAGTAATTTTTCATTCACCTGCCCCTGCCTGGCAATAGTTGCCTCCTTATCATAGGGCATATTGAAATGCTTTTGTACATAAGCATCCATCATGGTATTGCCGGGGCCGGTATCGGTGCTGAAAATTTTTGTGGCGTCCAAATCACCGGGCAGGTAGGTAAAATTGGCTATCCCGCCAATATTGAGCATGATCCTGTTCTCTCCTTTTTTACTGAAAATAAAATAATCTCCATAAACAGCCAGTGGTGCTCCCTCGCCTCCCGCGGCAATATGCTTTTGCCTGAAATCACTGAGGGTAATAATACCCGTGGCAACAGCAAGATGGTCCCCATCTCCTATCTGCAAAGTGGCATTACCAAATTCAGGATACCCATGCAATAGTTTTGGTGCGTGGTAAATGGTTTGTCCGTGACTCGCTATCAAATCAACCGATTGTGGTAAAACAGCCCATTTCTTCAAACAGTCCAGTACCATTGCTGCATGTTTTTGCGCAACCCACCCGTTTAACAAACAAACTTTTTCCAGGTCAACCATTTTTTTGGAAAAAACAGCCCGTATTTCAGATTTGAAGTCCTCCTTAAAAGGAATGGTTTCAAAGGCAAGCAGTTCAATCCTGGTATTGGTTCCGCTGCCATTGAATTGGCACAAAGCAATGTCCAGTCCATCCAGAGAGGTCCCACTCATTAAGCCAATGATTAATCGGTCGCTTTTTGCAGCAATTTGGCATAGTCTGCTGATATTTTTGCTCATTTTTGCGGCTTTTTGTTGATTTTACTTTTGATTATTGCAACAATTTGCAGTTATTTCCTTGTTTTCTGAAAATATTTCCCCAATTTAGGACTTTGTAATTACCCTTTATGCTTAAAAAGGAGCGCCAGGCATATATTCTGCACCAGGTTAGTTTGCACAATAGTGTATTATCTGCCGATTTGAGCAATTCGATCAATGTATCGGAAGATACCATTCGGCGCGATCTGAATGAACTGGCAGAAACAGGCAAAGTAATCAAAGTACATGGCGGGGCCCTATCCAAATCTTTCAACAGTTTTTACCTGCGATCGGATGTATACAATGCAGACAGTAAAATACTGATTGCAGAGAAAGCTGTTTCGCTGATCAAGGACGGCATGTTTGTATTAACAGGCGGGGGTACCACGATTATTGAAATGGCGAGGTTATTACCCGAAAATTTAAAAGCCACTTTTTTTACCGGCAGCATTCCTGCTGCATTTGAATATGCCCAGCACCCGAATATTGAAGTCATTTTTATTGGCGACAAGATTGCGAAAAGGTCGCAGATTGCTATTGGTGGCGAAGCCATTACCAGGATTAAACATATTAAAGCCGATATCTGTTTCCTGGGCACCAATGCGATTGATATGGAACACGGAATAACAGACAATGACTGGGATGTGGTACAGGTAAAGAAAGCGATGCTGGAATCTTCTACACAAACGGTAGTGATGTCGATTTCTGAAAAACTAAATTCGTATCAGCGAATCCGTATTGGAGGAGTTGATGAAATAGATATATTAATTACTGAACTGGATCCCGGTAATAAATTATTGGACCCATTCAGAATGAAAGGTTTAACCATTCTTTGATTTAATAAATATAAAAACTGCGCTATGAACAAACTCTTCATGCAAGGCACAGGTAAATGGAAAAAAAGCTATTTACTACTGGCCGCAACAATGCTTATGACTGCTTTTACTTTTGGGCAGGTTCGCATTACAGGTAAGGTATCCAGCCCCAGCAGCGCGTCAACTGAATCAGTTGCCGTAACTGTAAAAGGAACCAAATTCGGTGCAATAGCCGATAATAACGGAACCTACAGTTTTAGTGCACCCTTAACTGCCGGCAAATACAGTTTGGTATTTTCAGGGGTAGGATTCCAGGAAAAAGAAGTAGTACTAACGGTAGGGACTGAAAAAGCTTATACGGTGGATGTTCAATTAAGCGATAAAATTTCCAAGTTGGACGAAGTAATCGTAACAGGTACTTCTGCAGGAACCACGAGAAGACAACTGGGAAGCTATATCAGCTCAGTAAAAGCCGATGAGCTTACCAAGGGTGCCACAGGAAATGTGCTGGCAGCTTTACAAGGCAAAACCGCAGGTGCACAAATCACCCAGAATTCGGGAGACCCTGCAGGTG
Source organism: Bacteroidota bacterium (assembly GCA_039795695.1). Taxonomy (GTDB): domain Bacteria; phylum Bacteroidota; class Bacteroidia; order Chitinophagales; family Chitinophagaceae; genus Sediminibacterium. The sequence goes on along the minus strand of JBDKLG010000116.1, from coordinate 2,759 downwards.
GTATGTCTGTTAGATTAAGGGGTATCAGTTCTATCTCTTCTTCTTCAGAACCCCTGTATATCATTGATGGCGTAATTGTAAACAATGGAACCAACCGTGTTACCAATACATCGGGCAACTATGATGGAAGCAATTTTGTAGGAAGTATTGGACAAAGCAGGCTGGTAGACATCAACCCCAACGATATTGAAAGAGTGGAAGTTTTGAATGGTGCCGCTGCTGCCGCTATTTATGGTAGCCGTGCAAATGCAGGTGTGGTGCAGATCTTTACCAAAAAAGGAAAAAGCGGTGCACCGCAGATCAGCTTCTCTACCGCTTATATTTCAAGCAGTATCCGCAAAAAACTGGAAGTGAACCAGGCTCCTACCAAATTTGGCGGACCTACTGATGGCGCCGGAGCTCAAACACAGGATATCTTAACACCTGCATTAACCAATACCACTGCAGTTACCCGTTATGATTACCAGGATTATATTTTCCGAAATGCAAATGGTACCGACAACAATATCTCGGTTAGTGGCGGTACAGACAAGACAAAATATTATCTGTCCGGTTCCTATTTCTATAACCAGGGCATCATACCCAATACAGATTTTCAGCGCTTCAGCTTCAGAAGCAATATAGATCAGGTATTGAACAAATGGGCCTCTTTTAACCTTGGGTTAAACTATATCAATAGCTCGGCCAATGAAAAGCCCGATGGCAACTCCTTCTTCTCTCCTATGAACTCTGTTACCATTATTGGAAACTTTCATAATATTCAACAGAGAGATGCTTTAGGTAATATCCAGGCAGTGGGTGAAAGAGGAAGGGCCAATCCTGTTTCGGTTATTGAAGACATCAAGCAAAAACAAAGCACCAACAGGTTAATTGCCAATATGGGCCTGAAACTAAGGCCGGTAAAGCACCTCACAGTCGACTATACCATGGGTATCGACAATTATGCACAGAATGGAACCACTTATATTCCCCCTTATGCATACAATGTAAATACTGCTTTCTACGGAGGTGGTTCTACACTTGACCCAACACAAAACGGTTATGCAAGTACCGGTAACAACAATTTCTTTGCCATTAACCACGACCTGAACGCAACCTACAATATTGATTTGACCAGCAAAATCAATTCAGTTACACAGGTTGGTTATTCACAGCAGTACGAAAAAAACAATTATGCTTTACTGCAAGGCCGTGGTTTAGCTCCTTTTGTACAAACAGTGAATGGTGCAAGCACTATTTTACCGGGTGTGGATGACAGAAGCGAGATTTCAGTATCAGGATATTATGTGCAGCAAAATTTCAAGTACCGGAACCAGTTATTTGTAACCGGTGCGGTAAGGGTAGATGGATCTTCTGTATTCGGGCAGGATCAGCGCAACCAGACCTATTATAAAGCAAGCGGCAGTTATGTAATATCAAGCACAGATTTCTGGAGCAAAATGGGCGTTTCCAAATGGTGGGATCTGTTTAAAGTGCGTGTGGCATACGGAGAAAGCGGAAACCTGACCGGCATTGGTGCTTATTCAAGATTTAATACTTATGCATCTTCTTCTTATCTGGGCAGAACCGCACTTAATTCAAGCAGCACATTGGCTAATGAAAATGTAAAACCGGAAAGACAGCAGGAAATGGAATATGGTCTTGACCTTGCCTTCCTCGACAACAGAATCGGTTTCACTTTAAACGTTTACAATAAGAAAGTAAAAGACTTATTAATTAACCGTTTTATTGCCCCTTCTGCCGGTTTCTCCAGCTTACTGGATAATTTCGGATCATTGGAAAACAAGGGATTTGAACTGGTATTAACCGCCACCCCTATACAGAAAAAAGATTTCAAATGGAATATAACAGGAATCTATAACCAGAACAGAAATAAGGCAGTGAGCATTGGCCAGTCACTCACACTCTTAAGCACCAACTCCGGCGCACCGGTGTCAATTATTGAAGGACAGCCGATTGGCGTATTTTATGGTACTTTCTTTGCAACAAACAGTGATGGATCCCTGTTAAAAAATACTTCAGGTATACCTACCCAGGAAGCGGGTGTACAAAACAGTACACTTGTTTATACACCCGGCAGATCCGGCACTGGCTTACCTTCCGGCAGCACACTCAGGAAAATCATCGGTGACCCCAACCCCGACTATACAACGAGTTTGGTAAATGAATTCACCTATAAACGATTTAGCCTGCGCGTACAAATTGACGCTGTAAGAGGCGGTAATGTTTTCAATGCCGACTTCCGTACCCGCCAGGGTGTGGGTAATGGTAAAGTAGCAGAACAGGAACACCTGGGTCAGTTGCCAAGGGGATATATTGCAGGTATCTATGCAATTGAACAATGGCGCGTAAGCGATGGTTCATTTACAAAACTGCGTGAGTTCTCTCTTAGTTATAATATAGGCAAATTAAAAGGGTTTAGTGACTTGAATATCAGTTTCAGTGGAAGAAACCTAATAAGCTGGGATAATTATGTTGGATACGATCCTGAAGTTAATGCAGGCGGACAGAGTACGATTTTGAGAGGAATTGATTTTGGTGCCACCCCAATTCCAAGAACATTCACTGTTGGAATTCAGGCTAAATTTTAATTTTAAAACCTATTTTATATGAAAAAGACATTTCAATACATCATTTACACAAGCCTTGCAGTTCTGCTTTTGAATGCAACGGGTTGTAAAAAAGACTATACCAATCCCAATGCCGCAACTTCTGCACAAGTATTCAGCTCTGCAAAAGGACTGGCGGGTGTTGCAGTT
>JBDKLG010000115.1:0-8142 GCA_039795695.1 Bacteroidota bacterium | reverse complement strand
TGTGCAATTACTTGGAAGCAGGCCGGGTGATGGAGGAAGCAGTTCCAATGAGGCTGCAGGAAATAATTATCCGCCTGCACAGAATTATGCACAACCTGCAACTCCTGCCCAATCAGCAGGTGACCTTACTGAGCCGCTGGATGATTTGCCCTTCTGATTTTCAACAATACAGGTACAAGGAGATGAACCCAGGGCCCATCTCTTTGTACCTTTTCATATCAGTATAGCAGACTATAACCAGGCACTACCTGATAGAAGCGTAGTTGGTTTTTTCAAAAGCTTCCACAATTTTTTTCAGTTCCTCTTTCTCTACGGCTTTTGGCTGGTTGTCCAGATTAATCACCAACAGGTATCCTTTGTTATCGGGAGTAGCCAAAAAAGAATTTGCGAGACCAAACTGATGGCTTTCTAAAAATTTTCCGCTGTAAATATCCCAGAGCTCTTTGGCACACAAACAACCCATGGTAGGGGTTAGTGGGTAAAAAGGTTTGCCTTTGAAATAGGCGGGGTCAATGGTACTGCCATGGGCGATGATCTCTGTCCTGCCTATTTTTCCGGCCATAAACACTTCCCGCATGGGTTCGTAGTCTTTCCAGTTTTTGGGAAGTAATTGCAGGTAGTTGTCCAGCTCAGTTTTGGAAGAATCATACACTGTGTGCCAGTACAAGCTATCTGTTTCATTGGGCATGATTAATTGGAGATTGGGTGTTGGCCCAATAAAATTATTGTGCGAAACCGCTGTTCCCTGTATACTATAAATGCCCTGCGGGGTGCTTCCGTTGGTAATAAAATAAGGCAGGTTTGAGGCAGATCTTGCCAACTGCTGAAATGAAGCAACTGTTCCATCCGCATTTTTTACAAAACTACCATCGGCATTTTGAACAATTGCCATACCGGGATAATCGCGGTTCCATCTTTGAAAGGAATAGACAATTTTTACCCCCAGCTTTTTCTGGTTCAGGAATAAAGAGATAAGATCAGGGGGCGGCTTGGTCATAAATGCTGCCTGTTTTTCAAAATAGTTTTCAAGCTCAGCCAGAATTAAATTAACAGCATGATCCGGAAACAATTGACTGCGTAATCGCAACAATGCTTCTTTTTGGCGGATAGATGAATCAATCCTGTATAAATAAACAGCCTGCATGGCAAAAAGCCTGGGGTCGGATTCTTTTTGAAGGAGCTTATTGATTTCTTCCCTGAACTCAGTAGGGTATACACCATAAACAGCTTCCAGTAATGCCCTCCTGGTACCGGTTTCAAGGGATGCATAAACGGCAAACATTTTCCTGAACCCGCTTTCTATTGTATTGGAACGAAACAGGAATTGTGAAATTGCCCAGCAGGCTTCCCTGAATTTATCTTCATTGCTGCTATCGGGTTTCAGTTGAAAACTAGCTTCAATAATTTTTTCACGCATGTTTTTATCAAATGATATCCTTCTTTGCTGCAATACAAAGTCGGTACTTATTTTATCGGCCGCTAATTGGGCATTCGTTATGATACTGCCCATGCCAAACAGGAAAAGGAAAACATGCTTTTTCATCCAATAAAACTAAACAATTGGCGGGGAATCAGGGCAAAGGCAATTATACGCAAACGCTTATCTTGCATCCTGATGGTTCTCTAATAAAAATTTCAATGGCATATACTTACGATTATCTGTATCAATTTACGCAGGCTGTTTTTAAAAAAATGGGATGTACGGAACAGCATGCCCGCACTGCAACAGAAGGCTTGCTGGCTGCAGATTTGAGAGGCATTGACAGTCATGGAGTAGCACGTTTAACAGGTTATGCACGTTTATGGGAAACCGGTAGGGTGAATGCAGGGCCTGAAATAAAAATAATACATGAAACTCCTTCTACGGCTGTGGTTGATGGAGATGCCGGCTTAGGATTGGTTGTAGCGCCATTTGCAATGCAGCTGGCAATTACCAAAGCTGCCAATGTTGGAACAGGATGGGTTGCTGTACAAAATTCCAATCATTATGGTATTGCAGGCCACCACGCCATGATGGCATTGCCTTTTGATATGATTGGCATTTCAATGACCAATGCCAGTGCATTGGTTGCACCAACCTTTTCTACAGAGAGAATGCTTGGAACCAACCCCATTGCAGTAGCTGTTCCTGCCGGAAAAGAACCCCCATTTGTGGCAGATTTTGCTACTACTACAGCTGCAAACGGGAAGCTCGAAATTCTGCAGAGAAAAAACGAAGACACACCACCGGGATGGGTACAGGATAAAGACGGGCATGCCAGTACCGACGCCAATATCTTAAAAAAGCAGGGGACACTTTTACCGCTGGGTAGCGATCGGGAGCATGGAAGCCACAAGGGGTATGCATTGGGAAGCATTGTTGATATTTTTTCTGCTGTACTGAGCGGTGCATCTTATGGCCCATGGGCACCACCTTTTCCGGCTTATGTGGCAATGCCGGAAAATATGCCCGGCAAGGGATTGGGACATTTTTTTGGTGCCATGCGGGTAGATGCTTTTCGCCCGGCAGATGAATTCAAGCAACATATGGATAACTGGATCCAGCGTTTTCGCAGGGCTACACCTGCAGCAGGGCATGAAAAAGTATTGATACCCGGAGATCCGGAAAGGGCAATGGAAATTGTGAGAAGAAAAGAAGGTATTCCGCTGGCAGACAGTGTGGCTAAAGATTTGAGAGAACTGGGAGAAAAATTTTCATTGAATTTTTAACGAAAAAATTGCAAAGCCGCTGCTGCAAATTCGAGGGTATTGACTGCCTGGTTATGATTGCCGGGCACTTCCTTAAATTGAGCGCCGGGTATTAATGCGGCAAGTTGTGAACCAAGACCATTGTCGCTATCCTTATCACCACAAATTACCAATACGTTTTTTTTAAGTGCCTGCAATACTTCCTTTGGTGTAGAAGGCTGTTCTTTCTGCTGGTAAGCCAATGCCAGCCTGTCAAGCTTTGCTTCCTGCACATACGCAACCATATTTTTTAATTCAGGAACATCTTCTCCCATCAATGCATGGTAAAACATGATTCTGCGGGGCCATTCGGGATTGGTGAATTCGGTTCCCATTCCTCCCAATATGGTTTTTTCTAATCTTTTATCCAATACCAGTAATCTGGCCGCAATAATGGACCCCCTTGAATATCCTATGGCATGGTATTGTGTAATTTTTAATTCGGTAAGAATGCCCATAATGTCTTTGGCCTGGGCGTCATTTTCGTAGAAAGCGGCATCGTGTGGCTTATCCGACAGGCCATTGCCCCGCAAATCAACCAGGATCACCTGGTAACCGCTTTGTAATAATTCCCTGTATAAGACCGATTTTTTCCAATTGGATGCGTTCACAATAAAGCCATGGACCAAAACAACGGGAAATCCTTTTCCATGCACTTCATAATAGATATTAGTGCCGTCCGGCGCACGGTAAAAATGAGCCGTATCAGTTTGTGCAATAACTGCCGATAAAGAAAATAAGCCGATTAGCAAGAATAAAATCCTGCAGTTAAAAGTGCTATGATTCATAAGCAGTGCTTGTTTATTCCTTGATTAAGTGATTAAGTTACTGCTTTTTGCAGCTTCCTGCGGTTTTAGGCGATAAAATGATACAATGCAAGCCTGATAACTATTCCAAGCTAACGCCTGTTCACAAAATACTTGATAACTGATTTCTGTTCAAGCTGTACATTTGCACAAAATTTAACTAACCAAAAAAAAACGGGGGAGGGGGATTCACATGAAAGTAATGAAGTTTGGCGGCACCAGTGTTGGTAAGCCGGAACGCATGCACCAGGTTTCTCAATTAATTACCAGGGATGCAGAACCAACCATTGTAGTATTAAGTGCCTTAAGCGGAACAACCAATTCGCTGGTTGAAATCAGTAACAGCCTCTCAGCGGGTAACCGGGTTGAAGCAAAACAAAGAATTGATAAACTGGAAGCACATTATCGTGCATTTGTGCTGGACCTTTTAAAAGGTGAGGGTATCCGCTCCAAGGCGAATGCAATCATGACAGAGCATTTTGAATTCCTGAACATCATTTTGCGTATATCCTTCAGCGAAGCATTGAATAAAGATATTTTGGCACAGGGAGAATTGATGAGCACCAAGTTGTTCAGCTGTTACCTGGAAGAGCAGGGTGCGGATCATGTATTATTACCTGCCCTTGAATTCATGTCGATCGACAATAATGAAGAGCCGCAACTGGGTAGTATTAAAATAAAGCTGAGTCAGCTGTTACAGCAGCATGCTTCCAAAAAATTATTCATCACCCAGGGATATATCTGCAGAAATGCCAAGGGTGAGGTAGACAATTTAAAAAGGGGCGGAAGTGATTATACTGCTTCATTGATAGCGGCCGCAATTCACGCATCTGTGTGTGAGATATGGACAGATATTGATGGCATGCACAACAATGACCCGCGTATTGTTGAAAGAACCAATGCCATCAAACAATTGAGTTTTGATGAAGCGGCCGAGCTGGCATATTTTGGCGCAAAAATTCTTCACCCCACCTGTATCTGGCCTGCGCAGCAGGAGAATGTTCCCGTTAAACTGCTGAACACCATGCAGCCCGATGCGGCCGGAACTGTTATCACCAAAGATGCAGGCAGTGTGGGCGTTAAAGCAGTAGCTGCCAAAGACGGCATTCTTGCCATCAAAATCAAAAGCAGCCGCATGTTACTTGCTTATGGATTTCTGAGAAAAGTATTCGAAGTATTTGAAAAATACCACACTTCCATCGACATGATTACAACTTCTGAAGTGGCTGTATCTGTTACTATTGACAATGATTTGTTCCTGAAACAAATCGTGAAAGAGCTGGAACCTTTCGGGTCTGTAGAAGTTGAAAAAGACCAGAGCATTGTTTCAATCGTTGGAAACGAAATTGCCAAAACAGATGAAGTACTCCAAAAACTGTTCACTGCTGTGAGCGAAATACCTGTAACAATGGTAAGCTATGGTGGAAGCCCGCATAATATTTCCTTATTGGTGCCAAGTACGCATAAAACCCGTACACTGCAATTATTGAATAAAGGACTCTTTGGTTTATAAACAGCATTGAAACAAAAGCCGCTGAAAAAATCAGCGGCTTTTTTTTTGCTGCTAATTTGGGTATTGCCTTATCTTGTTATTGAAGATGGGAAGAAGCATTGCCACCATACTGATGATCCTGGCCGGTTTTATTCCGGCACTAAGCCAGCAGGTATTGAAGGGACGGGTAGTTTCGGCAGATAATGGCTTGCCCATCGCTGCTGCCAATGTATTCTTAAGCAATACCTCCATCGGGGTACAAACGGATGCCGGAGGAGAATTCCTGATTCGGAATTTTCCTTCCGGCAGATACGATTTGGTGGTCTCCTTTATTGGGTATGAACCTTACCAGGTATCTGTTGCTTCAGATAAGATCCCTTCAGTACTGAACATATCTCTAAAACCAAAGGTTGATGAACTGCAGGAAGTAATTGTAGAACCCTATGAAAAAAATGGCTGGGATACCTGGGGAACAGTTTTCAGCGAGAACTTTATGGGTAGTGCGGCATTTGCGGCTAACTGCATTATTCAAAACAGGGAAGTGCTGAAATTCCGTTACAGCAAACACACCAACATACTCAGGGTGAGTGCAGATGACAGGTTGATAATCGAAAACAAAGCATTGGGTTATCTTCTCAAATATGATTTAACCCGCTTTGAATATAACCTGAACACAAAAGTTTTCTTTTACCAGGGCTATCCTTTTTTTGCAGACATGATTCCAACCAGTAAGCGGATGCAAAAAAAATGGGAGGAAAACCGCAAAGAAGCCTATTATGGCTCTCTGATGCATTTTATGCGCGCTGTTTATGACAACAAATTGACCGAACAGGGTTTTGAAGTAAGAAAAATGATTCTTGTAACGGAAGAAGAAATCCAAAGGGTCAAATGGATGCTTAAAGTGCCGCCTCCCAAATGGGTGCCGGGCAGAACTCCCACAACTTATCCGGATGGGCAGTCTGTAAATACAAACCTGACCTACCTGCAGCATGAAGATTCGGTTGATTATTATCGAAAAATATGGTACCAGTTTCCGGGCAAACCCATTGTATTGTTGAAGCTCCAAACCGCCGACAGTATTTCAACCCGGCTTGATAGTACTACGAAGGGGCTGATATTCGATACCGATATCCAGGTAGTATACAAAAACAAAAAGAATCCCTTTGAATACCGGAAATATTTGAGCCCTTCCATGTACTATGGTTATGTAAGTTCAGAATTGTCGCGGGTTTCAGAAAATATTGTCAAAGTATTCAAGAATGGAAGTTTTTTTGAAGGCAGGTTCCTCATGAATTCCGGTTACTGGGCCTGGTGGGAGAAAATGTGTAATAAGCTGCCCTACGAGTATGATCCCAATAATACAAATTAAAATTCCTTTGTTACGCGCAAGAAAAAGCCCCGACAAAATAAATGTCAGGGCTCCAATAATGTGCAATCGATTAAATTAAACAATCAGCAATGCATCTCCATAGCTGAAGAAACGGTATTTGTCTTTAATCGCTTTTTTATAAGCTTCAATAGCCAAATCGTAACCTGCAAAAGCACAGGTCATGATTAGCAAACTTGTTTTGGGCAAATGAAAATTTGTTACCAAACTATCGGCTACATTGAATTTGTATGGTGGGTGGATAAAATGATTTGTCCAACCCTCGCTTGGTTTTAATAATTTCTGTGCCGTAAAGCTGCTTTCCATGGCGCGCATAGTAGTAGTGCCGATAGAACAGATGCGGTGACCGGTTTCTTTGGCTTTGTTTACAATGCTGCAAGCCTGGTTATCAATTGCGTAGTACTCAGCGTCCATCTTGTGTTTGCTGAGGTCTTCTACTTCAATCGGACGGAAAGTGCCCAGACCTGTATGTAGGGTTACTTCAGCAAAACGGATGCCCTGGATCTCGCAACGCTTAATCAGCTCTTTGCTGAAATGCAAACCCGCAGTTGGCGCTGCAACGGCACCTTCATGTTTTGCATAAACTGTCTGGTATCGCTCTTTGTCCTCTTCATCCGGTTTGCGCTTGATGTATTTTGGCAGAGGGGTTTCGCCTAAATATTCCAGCATTTTTTTGAAACTTTCTTCATCCTCGTCCCAAAGGAAACGAATGGTGCGTCCACGGCTGGTAGTATTGTCGATTACTTCTGCAACCAGTTCTTCATTCTCTCCAAAATATAATTTGTTACCTACACGGATCTTTCTTGCGGGATCAACAATGACATCCCATAAACGGTTAGGTTTATTCAATTCGCGCAAAAGGAAAACTTCAATTTTTGCACCGGTCTTCTCCTTGCGGCCATACATTCTTGCCGGAAATACTTTGGTGTTATTAACTACAAATACGTCCTTGTCATCAAAATATTCAAGGATGTCCCGGAAATGCTTGTTCTCCATGTGACCGCTTTTACGGTCTACTACCATCATACGGCTGTCTTCTCTTTTTTTGGTAGGATTCTGGGCAATCAGGTTGAGCGGAAGGTCAAACTTGAATTGGGATAATTTCATGTGTCTAATCTTGTTTTAACTGTTAGCCACATTCAGTTTGCCGTCGCCTTACGGGACGACTCGCTTCATGTTACGGCATGAATTTTAGAAGTCGGCAAAGGTAAGGGTTGGAGCCCAATGCACCAATTTGCTGCCAAAAATGGAGGAATAGTATGTGGATAGCCTAATAGGCTATTTTAGGAATTGACGATATAAGTTGTTGTGTATAAGCATTTTGTGGATAATTCACCACTTGTTCAACTGTTCCGGTTTCCACAATTTTTCCCTTGTTCATAACCATAATCCTGTCACTGATGTATCGTACAACAGAAAGGTCATGTGAGATAAAAATGGCCGTAAACCCAAATTCTTTTTTCAGGCTATTCAAAAGGTTCAATACCTGTGCCTGCACACTTACATCCAGTGCAGAAACACTTTCGTCGCAAATGATAAAGGAAGGACGAAGGGCAAGTGCCCTTGCTATAACAACCCTTTGTCTTTGTCCGCCACTGAATTCATGTGGGTACCGGTCATAGTGTTCGGGCAGGAGGTTTACTTTATTTAGCAACTCAATCACCCGCTCTTTTTGTTTTTTCTTCCCTTTGATGATGTCATGTACTTCCAGGGGCTCGGCAATGGCTTCT
>JBDKLG010000114.1:0-10150 GCA_039795695.1 Bacteroidota bacterium | reverse complement strand
TTTTGTTCGAAAGCCAGGCTGGCAGGATATGATGGAATAGAAATGTGGTGGCCCGGTTCTGCTGCAGGGCAGCAAGAGTTGTTTGAGGCATTGAAAAAACATGGTTTGGAAATAGGCTTCCTGGCCGGCGGTGCCGATAGTAATCCCGATAAACACTTTGAACAGTTCAGGAAAATGATTGATGGTGCTGCATTTCAGCAGATACAGAAGCCATTATACATTAACTGCCATTCCGGGAGAGATTTTTTTTCAATGGCCGATAATGGAAAATTTATTGAGTATACCGATAAAATTGCCCGTGAAACCCATACACTTATTTGCCATGAATCGCATAGAAGCAGGATTTTATTTGCGGCGCATATTGCTAAACAATATTTATTGAAATACCCGGATTTAAGGATCACGCTGGATATCTCACACTGGTGTAATGTGCATGAATCATTGCTGCAGGATCAGGAAGAAACGGTGAAGCTGGCTATTTCCAGGGCCGACCATATTCATGCACGTGTAGGACATCCCGAAGGGCCGCAGGTAAACGATCCCAGGGCACCGGAATGGGAGACGGCAGTTAAAAAACATATTGAATGGTGGGATGGAGTAGTACAGGCAAAAATCAAATCCGGTGCGGGTAAACTTACGATTCTTACAGAGTTTGGTCCGCCCGATTATATGCCCGCATTGCCTTATACCAGGCAACCCCTGGCCGATCAATGGGCCATCAATGAATACATGATGCATTTGTTACGTAAAAGATATTCAGCAGCCTGATGAGCGAACCCATAGAATTTTTTGGAAGATTACACCCCCTGCTGGTACACCTGCCAATTGGCTTTCTTTTGCTGGCACTGGTACTGCAATGGCTGACCCTTAAGCAGCGATACCAAAACATTTTTCCCGCTGTTCGGGTTGCTTTTTTACTGGGGATGATCAGCGCCCTGCTATCCTGTTGTTCGGGATGGATTTTATCGTCGGGCGGTGAATACGATGAAAGTATTTTGACTTACCACAAATGGATGGGGATTACTGTGTTTGTAGCTGCTGCAATAGGATACCTGCTTTCAGCCAAAGAATTTACTGGCCTGTCAAAAATGTTTTCACTGCTCCTATTAATGCTGGTGCTTATCACCGGGCATTTAGGTGGTATATTAACACATGGGGATGCTTACTTAACAAAGGGCTTATTCGGAAACAGGGAAGACAGTATTCGATCGGCAAGAAAAGTAATTCCTGATATTCAGGAAGCGATGGTATTTGCTGATATTATCCAGCCCATTTTGACCGACAAATGCGGCACTTGTCACAGTGATAAAAAACAAAAAGGGGGGTTAAGGCTGGATGCCAAAGAGTGGATTGTAAAAGGCGGTAAAAATGGGGAAGTATTTTTTTCCGGTGATCCCGAAAAAAGCCCATTGTATAAAAGAATATTGCTTGATCCGCTGGAAGAAAAACACATGCCACCCAAGGGAAAGCCACAGGTAACCGAACAGGAAATGATGCTGATTCACTGGTGGATCAGCAGTAAATCTGGCTTTGACAAGAAAGTAAAAGAAGTTACCCGGGATAACAGACTGCTGCCTGCATTATTGGCCCTATCCACTGCAACACCGGTTAAGAAAAAACCTGCAATGCCTGCAAACCCAATAGAGAAAGCATCTCCGGCCATGCTTGATTCATTGCGCAATGCAGGAATTATTGTATTACCCGTATCGCTTAATACCAATTATTTGTCTGCCAGCTTTGTAAGTATTTCCAAACCCAGTCATTCAACCATTGATTTGCTGAAGCTGGTAAGCAGGCAGCTGGTATGGTTAAAACTTTCTTACGCAGACTTAAGCGATGGAAACTGGAAAACCATCGGGGCTTGCAGCAATCTGACAAGACTCAGTATTGAACATACTAATTTGACTGATGCGCTAATCAATGAATTGTCGGGCTTACAAAATCTAGAATACCTCAATCTGGTAGGCACCAAAATTTCTTTACAGGGGCTTCAAAAATTGAAATCCCTGGATAAGCTTGAAAATATTTATTTGGCAGAAACAGCCCTGAAAACGGGCGAGTTTGCCGGCATACAAAAGCTATTCCCGAAAGCGGTCATAGATACAGGTAATTATCGTGTTAAAAGTTTAGCAACCGACACGCAATTGCTGAAAGCGCCGCCAATCAAAAAATAAGTTTTCACGCTAATAAATACTCCTGAAAACTGTGCCCATTTTTACAGAAAGCAGTTATTGTGGCAACTGAAAAGGCCGCTCAACAGCGGCCTTTTCAGTTGGTTTGATCTTGGATTATTAACCATTGATCTTTCCTACCATTTTTCCGGGAATAACCCACTGGTCAAACTCTTCGGGGGTTAAATAGCCAAGCTTTACGGCCATTTCCTTGAGTGTGGTATGTTCCTTATGTGCTTTCTGGGCAATTTCTGCAGCTTTGTAATAACCTATTTTGGTGTTCAATGCGGTAACCAGCATCAAACTATTGTCTACATGTTTTTTGATATTGGCTTCAATAGGAGCGAGGCCAACAGCGCATTTGTCGTTAAAGCTTACACAGCCATCGCCAATTAATCTTGCACTGTGTAAGAAGTTATAGATCATCACCGGTTTAAAAACATTCAGTTCAAAATGGCCGGTAGCACCGCCAATATTGATGGCCACATCATTGCCCATTACCTGGGCAGCAATCATGGTTAAGGCTTCGCACTGCGTGGGATTTACCTTTCCCGGCATGATGGATGAACCGGGTTCGTTATCGGGAATAAATAATTCACCAATACCGCTTCTGGGGCCGGAAGAAAGCATCCTGATATCATTGGCAATTTTCATGAGGCTTACCGCTACCGTTTTTAAAGCACCATGTGCTTCAACAATGGCGTCGTGCGCAGCCAGTGCCTCAAATTTGTTTTCTGCTGTTACAAATGGCAGGGAAGTTAAAGCTGCAATATGTTTGGCCACATTTACGTCATAACCATCGGGTGTGTTAATTCCCGTGCCTACGGCAGTGCCACCCAATGCCAGTTCACTTAAGTGGGAAAGGCTGTTATTGATGGCTTTCATGCCATGATCCAGCTGAGAAACATAACCGCTGATCTCCTGTCCCAGTGTTAAAGGGGTAGCATCCATAAAATGGGTACGGCCAATTTTTACTACCTGCATGAATTCTTTCGACTTCTGTGCAAGGGTATCTCTCAGCTTTTTAATTCCCGGTATGGTTGTTTCCATGAGAATTTTATAGGCGGCAATATGCATGGCTGTGGGGAAAGTGTCATTGGATGACTGCGATTTGTTCACGTCGTCGTTGGGGTGGAGAAATTTATCCTTGTCAGTTAGATTGCCACCCTTGATAACATGTCCGCGATAAGCCACCACTTCGTTTACATTCATATTGCTTTGGGTGCCCGAACCTGTTTGCCATACGACCAGTGGAAACTGATCATCCAGTTTTCCTTCCAGTATCTCATCACAAACCTGGCCAATCAAAGCAGATTTTTCTATGGGTAACACGCCGGCATCCAGGTTGGTCAGGGCAGCTGCTTTTTTTAGGTAAGCAAAAGCCCTGATGATTTCTTTGGGCATTTTGTTGATATCTGAGGCAATCTTGAAATTTTCAATACTTCGCTGGGTCTGTGCTCCCCAATACACGTTAGCGGGTACTGATACTTCCCCCATGGTGTCTTTTTCAATACGGAATTCCATTGTTGGGCTATTTAGGTTTTTTGGTGCATTTTGCTCCGCAAAGGTAGGTGTTAGTGCGTAAACTGTATAGGATAACCATCATTTACCGGGTTGAAAGGCCCAGGTTTTTTTGGCTTTACAAGTATCCGTACCAGGTATTTTTACCCTCTTTTTTAAACCGTTTGTCCAGCTATTTCCCTGTTTATAACAAAAGCCCGGCCTTTAACAAACTATATAAATATCCGGTTATATTTTTTTCTATCTTACCCGCACAAAAAAAACTGTTTATGAAACTGATGAAATGCTTGTTTGTTGTTTTGATCGTTTCGCTGACCAGCTTCAGTACCGCGCAAAACAAGTACGAATGGAAGCAGGCTGCCGCAAATGGGTATACCTATAAGTATGTAACCAATGACCCCATGAAAGCCCGTTTTTATACACTTAAAAACGGATTGACAGTGGTTCTGTCCGTAAATAAAAAAGAGCCGAGGATAGCCGTACGCATACCCGTAAGAGCCGGGAGTAATACAGATCCCAAAGACCATACCGGACTGGCCCATTACCTTGAACACCTACTGTTTAAAGGAACAGACAAATTCGGTTCTTTAGACTGGGCAAAAGAAAAGCCTTTATTAGACCAGATTGATGCATTGTATGAAAAATACAACCACACAACAGATACAGTGCAGCGTAAAGCCATTTATAAAGAGATTGACCGTGTTTCTGGTGAAGCTTCTAAGTATGCGATTGCCAATGAATATGATAAGCTGATGGCTGCCATGGGTGCACAGGGCACCAACGCACATACCTGGGTAGAAGAAACGGTTTATGAGGAGGATATTCCTTCCAATGCCCTGTCTAAATTTCTAACGGTACAGGCAGAGCGTTTCAGAAATCCTATCCTGAGAATTTTTCATACAGAGCTGGAAGCAGTATATGAAGAAAAAAACCGCAGCCTGGATAATGACGGTAACAAAGTATCCGAAGCCATGCATGCCGCTTTGTTTCCCACACATAATTACGGACAACAAACAACCATTGGAACAATTGAACACCTGAAAAATCCTTCCTTAAATGCGATTCGTGATTATTATTATAAATACTATGTTCCCAACAATATGGCTTTTGTTTTAACCGGCGACCTCGATCCTGATGCCACCATTAAAATGATTGATGAGCAATTCAGCTATATGAAAGCCAAGCCCATCAATGAATACAAGCCTGCACCGGAAAAAGTACTGGAGGGTCCGGTAGTGAAAGAAGTATTCGGGCCATCGGCAGAGAATATCCGTATTGTTTACCGTACCGCTTCTTCCGAATCAAAGGATGCCATGATGGCTGACTTGCTGTCTTCTGTTTTATCCAATGGCAAAGCCGGACTGCTTGACCTGAATTTAAACAAGCAGCAAAAAGTACTGGGAGCCAGTGCGGGAGTAAGACAATACAAGGATTATGGCATATTTATTCTGGCTGCATCGCCCAAGCAGGGGCAAACCCTGGAACAGGTAAAGGATTTGTTGATGGAGCAGCTGAATGTGGTTAAGAAGGGAGATTTTGACGAAAATCTTATCAAAGCAATTGTAGCAAATGCCAAATTGGGTGAGCTGCAGGGACTGGAAAGCAATGCCAACCGTGCTGAGAATATCACCGATGAGTTTATTAAGAACAAAGGACTTAACTGGAGGGATAATATTGCACAACTGGACGAAATGGCCAGGGTAACCAAAAAGGAGCTGGTTGATTTTGCCAATAAATTCTTTGGCGATAAAAACTATGCAGTAATCATTAAAAGAAAAGGAGAAGACAAATCAATCGTAAAAGTGGATAAACCGGCTATTACTCCGGTTGAAACCAATGCAGGTAAACAGTCCCCTTTTGTGAAGAAGGTTAACGATATGCCTTTAAGTACTGTGAAGCCCCTGTTTCTCGATTTTACCAGGGATATGCAGAAAACCAAAGCAGGCAAATCGGAAGTACTGTATGTTCAGAACAAAGACAATAGCCTCTTCCGTTTGTACTATCGTTTCAATATGGGTAGCTGGAATGATAAACTATTGCCACTGGCATTTCAGTACCTGCAGTTCCTGAATACCGACAAGTATACTGCAGAGCAGATTAGTAAGGAGTTCTATAACCTGGCCTGCAGTTATAATATTGCAGGTGGCACGGAAGAAACAACGGTTTCACTAACCGGGCTGCAGGAGAATTTTGATAAAGCAGTAACCTTGCTGGAATATGTAATCAAAAACTGCAAAGCAGATGATGCGGCATTGGAGGGTTTGAAAAACAGATTGGCCAAATCGAGGGCCAATAATAAGCTGAATAAAAATGCCATCATGGGGGCATTACGCACTTATGGCTCTTATGGAGCAAAAAACCCTTTCAATTATACCCTTTCAGATACCGAACTGAAAAACCTGAAAGCAGCAGATCTTGTGAATATACTGCATAACCTGCTCAACTATGAACATACGATTATCTACTATGGGCCACAGGAATTGCCCGCTTTCACAACAACTGTTGCCAAACTCCACAGCCAACCGGCAATATGGACTACAGCACCGGCCCCTGTTAAGTTTGAAAGAAGCCGACAATCAAAAAATGAAGTACTGTTTACCGATTATGATATGGTGCAGGCAGAAGTTTATTGGATGCGCACCCTGGATAATTATGATCCTAAAAAAGAAGCAACGGTAAATATGTTCAACAATTATTTTGGTGCAGGAAGTATGGGTGCAATTGTGTTCCAAACTATCCGCGAATCAAAAGCATTGGCTTATTCAACATTTGCCGTTTTGCAGGCCCCCGCTAAAAAAGAAGATCCCTTCTCTTTTATTGCTTATGTAGGCTGTCAGGCTGATAAACTTGCAGAAGCTGTTGCAGGAATGAACGAATTACTTGCAGATTTACCCAATAGGGAACAATCGTTTAATGATGCGCAGAAATCAATGGTGAAAGACCTGGAAACAGAAAGGATAACCAACGATAATATCATATTTACCTATCTGGCCAATAAGAAAAAAGGTGTGGACCATGATTTGAGAAAAGATATCTACAACCAGGCACTGACCATGAAATTTAATGATATCGACCAATTGCACAAGTCGTCTCTTTCCGGAAAACCTTATACCTATTGTATTGTGGCTTCCGATAAGAAAATAAAACCGGATGATCTTGCCAAATATGGTGATGTGAAGAAGCTGAGCCTGGAACAATTGTTCGGCTACTAAGCCATTTCCAACCCTTAAAAAACTGCGCCGGTACGAAAGTTCCGGCGCTTTTTTGTTGGCATCATTTCCCGCAATTCAAAGCTAGTTTTCTATATTTAGGTGAATAAATATTGCTCCATGAAAAAAATGTTGCTAAACAGTTACTTACTGTTCACTGTACTGGTATCCCACGCACAATCTTATCAACCCAGCTGGGAATCGTTGGATAAACGACCGGTGCCGCAATGGTTTGGCGATAGTAAATTTGGGATATTCATACACTGGGGCGTTTATGCAGTTCCCGGCTGGACAACCAAAGGAAATTATGCAGAATGGTACCAGCAAGGATTGCAGAACAAAGACACAGCCCGCCAGGCATTTCATCAAAAGAAATTTGGAAACCTTACGTATTATCAACTGGCTGATCAGTTTAAAGCAGAATTGTTTAATCCGGATGAATGGGCAAAACTGATTGAAAAGTCAGGAGCCAAATACATCGTGCTAACTTCCAAACACCATGATGGATATGCATTATGGCCCAGTAAAGACGCGAGCCGTACCTGGGGATTTCCCTGGAATGCAATGGAAACGGGGCCTCACAGGGATTTGCTGGGCGATTTGTTCAAGGCGGTAAGAAAAACTTCTGTTCGCGCCGGCATGTATTATTCTCTTTATGAATGGTTCAATCCTCTATGGAAATCGGATAAAAAAAGATATGCAACGGAACATATGTGGCCGCAGATGAAAGAACTCATCAATACTTACCAACCCGATGTTTTCTGGACAGATGGTGACTGGGATGCCGGTGAAGACACCTGGAAGTCAAAAGAGTTCCTGAGCTGGATGTACAATGAAAGCCCGGTAAAAGACAAAGTAGTTACTTATGACAGATGGGGAAGCGGTACCAGGTTTAAACATGGTGCTGTATTTACTCCCGAGTACCAGCCAGAACTTGATTTTGAAAACCATGCATGGGAAGAAAGCAGGGGAATGGGTTATTCTTATGGATATAACCGGGAAGAAGACGCCTGGGATTATAATTCGGCACAGTCACTGATTTTGCATTTATTAGACAAAGTAAGCAGGGGAGGAAATTTTTTACTGGATATTGGTCCGGATGAGCATGGCAAAATTCCCCCCATCATGCAGGAAAGATTACTTGAAATGGGCGAATGGCTGAAACTCAATGGGGAAGCCATTTATGGAACAAGCCGGTGGAAAATGGCCAGCCAGTGGAGCAGCATGGGTAAAAGAGACTACAAGGCAAAAAAGGGGGAAGACATCATGCTCAAACTCACTGTAGATCCCGAACCCGGCTATGCAACAAAAGAAGTTTTTTATACCTATAATGCCAAAACAAATTCCCTCTATGCCATTTTTCCTAAATTTCCTTCCGATAGGAAATTGCGGTTGAAAAATTTAGCCATGCATACCGGCATAAAGGACATTCGTTTTCTGGCCACCGGAGAGCAGCTCAGTTCACAAAAAATGGACAATGACCTGGTTGTTAATTTACCAGCTTATGATCCCAATAAAATAAAATCTCCGCTGGCCTATGTTATTCGGTTGGGTAACTATGGTGCATTTATGCACAAACCATTCATAGATGTGGCATACAAGCCGGATATGTCGGAAGCTACCGTAAAAATTTCAGCATCGGAGCCGGGGGCCAAAATCACTTATGCAACGATATCCAATGGTGTTACAAAAAAAGAAATTTATACAGGACCGTTTATTATAAAAACCAATACTACTGTACAATCAGTGGCAACAGTGGGTGGCAATGTTTTGCCAAGTGATCAGGCAGAACTAACCATAAAAGTTGGCGGATTAAATTTGATGAAATCTCTGGCGGTCAACAATCCTCAGCCTGGCTTGCAGTATAGCTATTTTCAGGATGAGCACATGAACATGTTTTCTTTGAAAGAATTGAAACCCCTTGCACAGGGAATTGCCGATAAGGTTTCTATAACCGTTAAAAAAAGAGAAGAAAAATATGGATTAATTTTTGAAGGGTATATCAAAATTGAGCAAACTGCTGCATACAGTTTTCATTTGACCAGTGATGATGGGAGTATATTGACAATTGATGGTATGGAGATGGTGAATAATGACGGGAACCATGGGGCAGAAGAAAAAGAAGGTAAATGCATGCTCGAAAAAGGATACCATAAAATAAACCTGAGATATTTCGACAGTGGTGGAGGGAATACTTTAAAATTGCAATACCAGTTAATGGGACAGGATAAGATAGAAGTCCCGGCAACAATATATTTTCACTAAAAGGGAAATTCCGCGAACCTTTGCCATCAGTTAGCTGGTTAACTGCGGAGTAAAGATTAGATAGAAAAACATGAAAAAATATTTACTGTTCATCAGCCTGTTTTACAGTGCGTTAGCTCAGTCGCAAACCACTGAGAATGTCATCATTATTACAACCGACGGATTTCGCTGGCAGGAATTATTTGGTGGGATGGAAAAATCAATCGGTAACGATAAAAGATTTAACCAGGACGACAGCCTCACTATTTTTAAAAAATATTGGGCGGAAGATGCCGGTACAAGAAGAAAAAAACTCATGCCTTTTTTATGGAACACGGTCGCAGCGCATGGGCAGATATATGGGAACCGTTTTTTAGGCAATAAGGTAGACGTATCCAATCCCTATAAATTTTCCTACCCCGGATACAGCGAAATCATGTGCGGATGGGTAGATACGGCCATCAATAAAAATGAATACAAAGCCAATCCCAATCTCACTTTGCCGGAATTTTTTAACCAGCAACCGGGATTAAAAGGGAAAGTGGTTGCTTTTACCGCCTGGGATGCTTTCAACAGGATATTAAATGAAGAAAGAAGTGGCATTCCCGTTTATGCGGCTTATGATGGTTATGGCGGTAAGAGCCCAACACATAACCAGGATCTTATCAATCGTATGTTGCAAAGCTCACACAAAGAATGGTATGAAGAAAGCTATGATGTATTCACTCATTTTGGGGCAATGGAAGAATTGAAAACAAATAAACCGCGCGTACTATACATTGCTTATGGAGAAACAGATGAATTTGCACATGGCCGTCAATACAGGAACTATTTGGATGCAGCGAACCAGGTAGATGGCTGGATTAGGGAAATCTGGGAATATGTTCAGTCTGACCCACACTATAAAAATAAAACAAGTCTATTTATCACCACTGACCATGGCAGAGGGAATAATGAACAGGTGAAATGGACCAATCATGGCGCAGCTGTAGACGATGCCGAACA
>JBDKLG010000113.1:0-5510 GCA_039795695.1 Bacteroidota bacterium | reverse complement strand
TGGCAATTACTTCCTGCAGGTTATTCTTGGTTCCGGGATCAAAAATAGAACCGATGTTTTTTAATACACTGTCTAAAGATTTGACTGTTTTCTTCAATTGGTCGCCCACAGGCCCTATTTTATCCATAACATCTCCCAACAGGCCGTTTGAATTGCCTGTTAGAATGGTATCACCAGTTCGAAGGAATTTGGGAGAATTACCCAGGGTAATTTTTATACTGGGATAACCCAAAGGGTTTTCAGCGATGATTGCCAATGAATTATCGGGGATATTATAGTAATCTTTGAGTTTAATCGCTACCACAATCGCAGAAATATTTTTGTCGGCATTTTCGATTTCATACACTGAACCAACATTAAATCCATTGATGAATACAGCATTGGAAACCATGATCCCTTTTGTATCGGTATATTTTGCATAAATGAAATTACCGGTTTTCAGAAGGGTTTTCCCTTTCAGGAAATTGAAACCCAGTATCAATAGCGTAATAGCGATGGCTGTAAGCGCCCCCACTTTTGTTTCATTTGATATCTTCATATAGCACAAAACTAAGGTTTCTTACCGGGATGCAAAATGGATTCGCCTGTTAAAATTTGGCGCTATTTTCCGGTATTGGAGAGCTGTTTTTCCAATGAATATTTATAGCGTTTTAGCGCTTTAACCAGTACTTCGCATATTTCCTTCCTGCCTTCTTCGCTATTTAAATAGATTTCTTCATCAGGATTGGAAATAAAGCCCGTTTCTACCAATACTGCCGGCATGGCTACGGCCTGTAATACCCAGATCCCTTTCTGCCTTTGTTTCGCCTCCCGGCTTATTCTTCCCACTTTTTGAAATTCTTCTTCAATAGTAAGGGCCAGATTGGTACTTCTGGCGAAATAGGTCTGAGTTTTCATATTGATGATCATCATCTTCTCCGGATCGTTGGGATTAAAATCTTTTAGCTCTTTTGCAGAAACACTGTCCAGGTACATGTCTTCGTTGGCACTAATCGCAGCTTTTGCGGCGTTGCTTTTGTCTACTCCGTAAATAAAGGTCTCCGTTCCTTTCGCCGGGTTGGGCGTATACCAATACCGGTAATCCTTCACTGTTCGCGTATAGGCTTTTTTCTTTTTACCCTTCCCCTTATAATAGGTTTCCTTATGCGAGCCAATGTATTCGCTGTGCCTGATAGCACCTCCTCCTTCATTTACGTGTATACAAACAAATAAATCACCTTTTTCCCTGTTGGCAATCTGTGCTTTTCTGGTTACGGGATCAAAAATGTCTGTTTTTCGGGTCAAATAAGTTTCTACATCCGGCATCTCATCCCTTAACATCGAATCAAGTTTTAGAGAAACAGCCAGTGCAATGTCTTTTTCATGCGAAAACTGTCCGGATGCACCAAAATCAGTTCCCCCATGCCCGGGGTCAATAATAATCTTCTTCAAAGCCTGTTTCTGCAGTTTTTTTACAGGGTCCGCGCTAAAAGAAACCAGGATACAGCAACCAAAACTTAACAAAAACAATGCAGCATATTTTCTCATCATCATATCAATTCGTTAAAGGATTTCATCAGGATGGCTAATTACCCATTGAAGACCCTATTTTTGCCTTTGTAAACATGAGTAGACTCCGCAAATTTAACGTAAAAATGGGCCCTCGTATTGCAGCCATTGCATTTTTGCTCATATTAACGTTTTCTGTACGGGCCAGATTCGGGCATGGACTGCATTTTAAACCCATTTTAACAATTACTGATACCATTCCTGCGGTACCGGTCGCAAAAGACAGTTTGGGCGCTTCAAAACGGTTTTCAACCACAAAACCCGACTCATCCCTATCAAACCCTAACAAGGACTCCCTGGTAAGAGTTGATACCCTTGTTATGTCAAAGGACTCAGTTGATGCCATTATCAGATACAAAGCGGCAGATTCGGGTGTGTTGATCATGGAAAGCAAGGAATTATTTCTTTACGGTAAAGCCACCACCAACTACAAAGACCTGAAAGTGGAAGCTGCCACCATCCATTATGACCAGCAGTCTCAAACAGTAAAAGCCTACGGCGAAACGGATACAACCGGCAGTCCGATGAGCAAACCCCAATTTACAGAAGGGGATATGAAAACCATCAGCGACTCCATTGCCTATAACCTGAAAAACGGAAAAGGCATCACCAAAAACACTTATTTACAGGAGGGGGAAATATTCGTTAATGCCCGTTATCTTAAAAAAATCAGTGCAGATGAAGCTTTTGCCAAAGATGCCTTATTCACTACCTGTAACCTCGATACCCCTCACTTTGCCTTCAGGGCCAGAAGAATGAAAATCATCAATAACAAACTGGGGGTTACCGGAAGAATATACCCGGAAGTTGAATCTGTTCCTTTACCCATGGTTTTTTTGCCTTTTGGAATTTTTCCGCTGAATAAAGTAAGGCATTCAGGTATCCTATTCCCTTCACTGGCTACCAGCGAAGATTTTGGTCTGGGTTTAGAGGGACTGGGTTATTACAAAGTTTTCAATGACAATTTTGATGCTACTACAAGGGCCAATATCTATTCCTATGGAGGTTGGAGCCTCAACCTGAATTCCAAATATATTGTTCGCTATAAATATACGGGCAACCTGAATGTCACTTTTCAAAAAACAAAAGCACTTAACAGAAATACAGGCTCCATCGAAGAATTCAATGAGTCGAAATCTTATATGATTAACTGGTCACATACACGTGATAACAGGGCAAGGCCTGGTTCTAATTTTTCAGCCAATGTCAATTTCGGCAGCACCAAATTCAACCAGTCACTGCTCAACAACCCGTACCAGAATTTTCAAAACCAGTTAAGCTCATCCATCAGTTACAGCAAAGACTGGCGGGGGAAATACAATCTCTCGGTCAATATCAACCATAACCAGAACAGTGTTTCACGCCTCGTGAACATGAACCTGCCAACCACTTCTTTCAGTATGATGACTGTTTATCCTTTCCAGAAAAAGGATCAGATCGGATCGGGGAAATGGTATGAGAAAATTGGTATCGGCTACAATGGCAATTTTCTTAACCAGCTTTCATTCTATGATACTGCATTCAATTTCAGGAGGCTGT
The DNA here is from genome assembly GCA_039795695.1 of Bacteroidota bacterium. Taxonomy (GTDB): domain Bacteria; phylum Bacteroidota; class Bacteroidia; order Chitinophagales; family Chitinophagaceae; genus Sediminibacterium. The sequence goes on along the minus strand of JBDKLG010000113.1, from coordinate 2,423 downwards.
TAGATACCCTGCAATGGGGGGCACAGCATAACATACCTATCACTTTACAACTTCCTCAGCTGGGTGCATTAAATATATCACCCAGTCTCAGTTATGAACAAAGATGGTATGGCCAGAAAAATATTAAGAAATGGAATACTGTTACAGGCAGGGTAGACACCAGCCAGCAAAAAGGCTTTTATACGGCACACCAGATGAGTTTTGGTGTTGGCGTAAATACAAGAATATTTGGAACCTACCGGTTTAAACCTACCAGCAATATCATTGCAATCAGGCATGAGGTACGGCCAAGTTTCTCTGTGAATTATCACCCCGACCTGGTTTCGAAATATTATTATACCACCCAGGTTGATGCAAGCGGGAGAGAGGTAAGATTCTCGGAATTTGACGGAGGAATCATAGGCTCCTTTTCTGAAGGGACTTTTGGCGGAATTGGTTTTGGCATTGACAACCTTCTCGAAATGAAAGTAAAGGACAAAAAGGATACCACATCCGAATCAAAAGGTAAAAAAGTAAAAATCATTGATGGCTTTGGATTCAATTCTTCCTATAATTTACTGGCGGATAGTTTTGCCTTGAGCCCATTTTCTCTCTATGCAAGAAGTACCCTTTTTGAAAAAATAAATATAACTGCATCCGCTATTTTAGACCCTTATGCAGTAGACAGCAAAGGCTACCGCGTTAACCAGATTCTGTTCAAACCATCCCAGGGGCAATTCGGTAGAATTACCAGCGGTAACCTTGCTATAGGAACAAATTTTACCAGTAAATCCAAAGACGGGAAAACAGATAAAAACCGGCAACTACCGGTGGATCCTTTTATGACTCCCGATGAACAACAAAGACAATTACAATTTGCAAGGGCCAACCCTGCAGAATTTACCGATTTCAATATACCCTGGACCCTTAACCTAAGCTATTCTCTCAGCTTCAACAGGGTATTGAAAACAGACTACAGTGGTTATGAAACACAGTATTATTCCAGTTTGAATTTTAATGGCGACTTCAGTCTTACTGCAAAATGGAAAATGGGTGCCACTGGGTACTATGATGTAACTACTGCAAACCTGCAGCAACTGAGTGCCTTCATTACAAGGGAAATGCATTGCTGGCAATTGTCTATCAATGTTACACCCATTGGATTGTACCGCTCTATCAGCATTAATTTCAGCCCCAAATCGGGCATATTGCGCGATTTGAAGATTAACCGAAGCAGAACATTTTCCAGTTATTAGTGCTGATTAGCGGAATAATAATCCCACATTACCTTAAAAAGTTTTTCCCTTAAATCGGCAACAGACATACCGGAAGAATCTACCGGAGCAAGACAATGCATCTCAAGTTGGTGAGGAAACAGGTAGAAAAATTTGTCAACCGGCAAAGCTTTTGCCGTATTAAAAATCACGACCGGAATAATTTGTCTGCCTGTATCTACTGCCAGCCGGAACGCTCCATCGTGGAATTTTTTCAATGGTTCATTGCTTCTGTTCCTGGTTCCCTCGGGATAAATGATCATGTCGAGACCAATGCTTAACATGTACTTCATTTGTTCATAACTCTTTCTCCTGCTGGCATCATTGCTTCTGTCTACCAATACCGTTCCAAACTGATAAATCCATCCAAAGAGGGGAACTTTCGCGAAACTTTTTTTACCAATGGTTTTGGCAGCTCTCGGCATAAAAGGAGTGCTTACGGGAATATCCAGCAGACTGTTGTGGTTGCAAACAATCACATAGTTTACGGCTTTCTGAAAATTTTCTTTTCCTTTAACCGTTAGCGGACAGCCAATCAAATTTAAATAAATATACATCCATACCCTCGATACATGCCTGTGCCAGCGGGCTTTTGCAGGATCTTTCAACAAAAAACAAGGCGCATAAATGATTAAGGCAGGAACCAGCGTAAACACAAACCAGCACAATCCCCACAAGGCCCAAATACGGCATAGAATATTCAGTACGATTGATTTTATTGAATGCAATGCCGGTATTTTTTTTGTTGTACGCATGAGTAGCTGAAAATGGTTATTTGACGGGGTTCCAATCGATGGGACTAAGCCCTTGTTTTACCAATACTTCATTGGCCCTGCTGAAATGCCTGCATCCAAAGAAACCCTTATCGGCACTGAAAGGAGAGGGGTGCGCTGCTTTTAAAACAATATGTTTGGTCTCATCAATCAGCACCTGTTTTTCCTGCGCAAATTTTCCCCATAACATAAATACGACCCCTTCCTTTTCATCGGATATTTTTCTGATAACCGCATCTGTAAAATCCATCCATCCAATTTTGGAATGGCTGGCAGGCTCATTTGCCCTCACGGTTAAAATGGCATTTAAAAGAAAAACGCCCTGCTCAGCCCATTTGGTTAAATTTCCTGTTGTTGGAATGGGCAAGCCAATATCGTTGCGGAGTTCTTTGTAAAT
>JBDKLG010000112.1:0-3373 GCA_039795695.1 Bacteroidota bacterium | reverse complement strand
TATTGGCCATATTGGCCGAGAAGCTCGGGGCCAATGCTGTTCTGGCGTTGGATAACGATGAAAACTGTATTGAAAATGCTGCCGAAAATATTGAAATTAACCTTTGTAAACATATTGATATACAATTGGTTAATGAATTAGTATTGCGTCACTCATACGATACAATCCTGGCCAATATCAATAAGAACATCATCCTGGACAATATAGCCAAATTGGCGAAAGCCCTGGTGAAGCAGGGGCATATTTTATTCAGTGGTTTGCTGGTGGAAGATGAAAAAGATATCCTGACAGCCGCCCGTTTGCATGGCCTTCGGCATCAAAAAACCATTGAAAGAAATGGCTGGATTGCCATGGATTTTTCTCTTGAGGGGTGATGCGGGATGTTAAATTTTCATTAACTTCATAATTCTTATATTTGCAGCCTAAACTTCAACCCTTACCGAATGAACGAATTGTTGCTCATTATTCTAGCTTATTGTATAGGATCGGTGCCAACGGCAGTTTGGATTAGTAAATCACTATTTGGAATAGATATTCGGGATTATGGTAGCGGGAATGCCGGTGCTACCAATACTTTTCGTGTACTGGGTTCTAAATGGGGCTCCATTGTAATGATGGTGGATATCTTAAAAGGAGTTATTGCTACATCACTCTATATTCTCTTACCCTATTATCTTACCAACGAATTGCAAAGAACCAATTTCATGATTGGTCTTGGTTTGGCTGCAGTTTTAGGCCATATTTTCCCAGTTTGGGCCAATTTCAAAGGAGGAAAGGCGTAGCTACCTTATTGGGCATGGCAGTTGCCATACAACCATTGGTAGCCGTTTGTTGTATTGGCGTATTCCTGATTGTGCTATACCTCACCCGTTTTGTATCGCTGAGTTCCATCCTGGCCGGGGTATCATTCATGGTTTTTATCCTGTTCATTTTCAACGAAAAAGAAACACTTTACCGCATTTTTGCCGTAATGGTGGCGCTGATGGTGGTATTAACCCATCAAAAAAACATCGGAAGAATTTTGAAAGGAACAGAAAGCAAAGTGCCCATTTTTAAGTATCGCGACAGAAAAAAACAGAAGAATAAATAGCTTCGGACTGTTCTATAAATTTATTCCCCCCTTACAGATAACCTGAATTGTTCCGGAGCCGGTTTATTGTTTCTATGAACCCAGGCCGGCTGTTGATGACCTGCCTGGTAATTTTCGGTTTTCCTATGCAAAGAGGAATATTCAATAATCCAATAGCGCTACTGGTATTCGCTATTACCAGCACTACCAGCTTACGGGCAACCACGCCCTTTTTTCCCGCCGAAGACAGTACCAAACGAATGATCGCCGAAAAAATCTTCACAGAGTTTAAGCAAAGCCATGCGAACCTTAACAATACCGATACTGCGCGATGGATAGCGGCTAAAGAAGTGGCCGACAGGTTATTGGCAGTATTGGATAAGCTGCCGAAAGAGAAAAATACTTATTTGAGTAAGGATGACTGGGATGGGGAACTTGTTTTGGTCAACGAATCAGCCAGGGCCGATGCCTGGATATTGCCCGGTGGTAAAATAGCCGTTTATAACCGGGTTTTATCACTTACACAAAGCCGGGCTTCGCTTGCCGTAGTACTGTCTCATGAAATTGCGCACCTTCTTCTCAGTCATGGCGATCAGCGGATGCAGGTGATATTGAAAGACTATTTCAAAGGCAGGGAACTGGCGGCTGCTTTTGCAGAAAAACCGGTTGAAACAGGCGATTTCTTCAAATTGGCCTATGGGTTTAAAGAAGGCTTTGGAATAATCGGCGGGTTTTCGCTTTCGGAAGAACTGGATGCAGACCAGCTTGGCTCATTATTGATGGCTTTGGCGGGGTTTCGGCCTACGGAAGCAATTGTGTTCTGGGAGAGAATGGCTAAGCTAAAGGGTACCGGCTCAGAACCCGAATTATTAACCATGCACCAGTTAAGCGATAAAAGGATGAATAACCTGAAACAGAAAATGGAGCAAATTGAAAAGCAATACTATCGTCCCATTAACAAAAATTAATATACAAGCCCCGAATCCTGCTCATACCCTGTTAAATCGGGCTTTTCAGGGAAAATAGGGTTGAATTATTAGTTGATTCTGATAACAATTTTTTAACTTTGCAATCCTTTATTAGATCACCTAAAACTCCTTTTAGGCATGTCAAACCCGACAGTTTTAGAAAAATTACAGTTAAAAGATGAGAAGAACCTGTTAATCCAGGGTCTGCCATCTGCAATAGAAAAGCAGTTTGCAAAACTGACCTACGCTAAAAACGTGACCCCTTTGCTGAAAAGCAAAAAAGTTGATTTTGCACTGGTTTTTGCTTTAAGTCAAAGCCAATTGAATAATGTACTGAAAGAGGTTTTCCCTGCCTTACATGAGGATACCAAACTTTGGGTGGCTTATCCCAAAACAACCAGTAAAATTGTGAGTGATCTAAACCGCGACTGCAGCTGGGAATTTCTTACCAGGCATGAGTATGAATGTGTGCGCCAGGTAGCTTTAGACCATGTTTGGAGTGCCATGCGCTTCAAAAAACTGGATAAGATACCGAATCGCGACAGGGCTTTTTCTGAAATGAAATCAAGTGAAATAAACGGGATTGACTTTGAGAAAAGACTGGTAGTTCCGCCGGTAGAACTTGGGAAACTGTTCACCAAACACAAGCAGGCACATGAGTTTTTCAGTTCCCTCTCTTTTACCAACCAGAAAGAATACGTAACCTGGATTGAAGGAGCAAAAAAGGAAGAAACCCGCCAGCGAAGACTGGAAACAGCCCTGGAAAAATTATTGGCCGGTAAAAAGAATCCCAGCGAAAAATAATGAGTTTTATCAATATTGAAATAAAAGCAAAATGCTTTCACCCTGAAAAAGTGGAAGCATTTTTAATTGCGGCAGGTGCCCGTTTTGTAGGGCTTGACAGGCAGAAAGACAGTTATTTTCATGTTCCTTCGGGAAGATTGAAACTAAGGCAGGGGAATATAGAAAACAGCCTGATATTTTATCAGCGACCCGATCAGGAAGGACCCAAGCAATCCGATTTTCATTTGAGTAAAATAAATGATGGCATTGCTACCGAACAGCTATTGGCCAGGGCTCTGGGCATAAAAGTGGTGGTATCGAAGAACCGGAAAATATTTTACCTCAATAATGTAAAGTTTCACCTGGATGAGGTTCCGGGCCTGGGTTCTTTTGTAGAGATTGAAGCCGGCAATCTTACCGATCCTTCCAAAACCGTGAATGATTTAAAAGAACAGTGCGCTTATTTCATGCGTGCATTTGAACTGCGGGAGGAGGATCTGATTAATAACAGTTACAGCGATATGTTACTGGGGCTTACGAATAAGCCGCCGGT
>JBDKLG010000111.1:0-3567 GCA_039795695.1 Bacteroidota bacterium | reverse complement strand
ACCAACATGACCACACAGCAGGCTTCCTATAACCAGAAATTAAGTGTAGGCGGGCTTGCAGTGGGTTTGAGGTTTAATTTAAACAGGAAATAACAGGCAGCAAAACAAATCACAAGAGTATCTTTTTGATAGAAACAAAGCAATGAAACAATTTTTAACCATCGCATGTTGTGTAACAGCTTTCTTCTTTACAGCCTGTAAAAAAGAAGTGTCTGATAATTTCAACACCTACCCCGATCATCCCTTAAATGATACGGTATGGGCAAAAAATGTTTCAAGCTCAGCTGCCGTGTATGATTTATACAAGTCATTGGCATTACCCGTAATTGTAGACTCTTTCAATATTGCTACCGGAGCCAAACTTAATTATGGCGACAGTTTGGAAATCGAGTTTGGTCCATCCTCATTTTTCGGACCGGGCGGCTCAGGGGTTTTGACTGGTTTTGCCAGGCTTGAGATTACACCCATCAAAAGAAAAGGGGATTTTATCCGCGTTTTCAGGCCTACCACAACCGCCAACGGAAGTATTCTTGAAACCGGAGGAGGTTTATTGGTTCGTTGCTTTAAAGATGTGCAGGAACTGGCATTGACCGGTAATTCAACCGTAGAAATCAAGTTCAACGACGTAGATACGCCTAAAACCAATATGCAGTTGTTTTATGGTAAGGAAACCACTCCTTTCCCTCCAGTGATGGGTATTGACACCGCTTTTTTCTGGATCCGCGATTTTGATACCACTTACCTGGAAACATGGGTTAAAAACAGCAACAATCCGCTGATTCCGAGTTATGCCGGTTATAAGGTGAAGTCGAAAAACCTGCGCTGGATAGCTGCAGAAAAATATATTGACAGCACACAGGCCAAAACAAAGGTCAATGTGATACTTTCTCCCAATTTTACCAATAAAAATACCGCTGTATTCGCAGTATTCAACAACCAGAAAACCGTGGTAAACCTTAAAGCAGATTATGCGTCCAGGGCTTTTAATGCGTCGAATATTCCGGTTAAAACTTCCCTTAAACTGGTTTCAATTTCAAAAATAGGCGGAGATTACTATTTGGGTGTAACCAATGTATCAAGTGTTACAAGTTCTCCTATTTACAACATTGCTCCTGCCATAAGAAGTTTGAAAGACATCATCACTTACCTGAATAGCCTGTAAACAGTGGGTTTCAGCAAATTACCCACTACCTTTTATAATCAAAAAGGGTGGCTGTAAACAATGCCCGCTCCCTTTTTTTAAATACAACATCCCAATCGCCTTTGTACCGTAAAATTTTAGGCACCGTAAGTCCTTCGAATTTGGTCATTTCCACTTCCATATTCACATCAAAATCATAAACCCCTGCCTTATAGCTAAGGGAGTAATTTCGGGCTAGTACTTCCAGCGTTTTCATATCAAACCAGGTAACCATTTGATCTACCACTACTCTATCATTGTGCATGTTTTCTTCTTTCGGGGTTATGGAGAAAACATAACTTAATATACCATGCCATTCCTGGATATCCAGCTTGTAATCGTAGAGTTGATGGGCAGTTTCATCATATAGATCCAGCTTGTCGCCAATAAACGGGATTCCGGGGATTTTTTTGCCGGGATTGAAAAAGAGCATTTTTAACTGGTCTTTGTGTTTCTCCAATCCTTTCTTATCAGTATAACCCAGGTTCTTTCCCTTCACGATATTATTCTCGCCACAAATCTCTCCCCTGGTAAAAAACAAGCCGGCATATAGTTCGGGTGTGAGGTAATTGTATTTTTTGTTTTTATCGTAAAAATCCCCGGTAATACTTTCTTCCAGCACATCCATGGTTCTGCAACCGGCCACCCTGTTCTGCCTTGTTTTACTAAACAAAGAAGCTTTTACCGCCCCTTTTTTGTCCATCATTTTGATATCGTTATAGGCACTGAACCCAATAACACGCAGGTTTCTGAATGCCTTATAAAAGCTGGTATCTTCCTTGATGGTGGCCAGTAAAGTCTTATAATCAAAATTGTTCCTCACCACCACTTCACTCAATGTAAACCGATGTTCATCAACAATAACGGAAGTATCCTGTGCGCTTACTTCCATACCAATCAGCAATAAAAAGGCGATGAGTGTTTTCATGATTTGGGGAAAATCATTTTATAATCGACTTTTATTTTTCCTTTGCTGATATCATTCAGTTTTCCCTGAAGCAATTTTTTTCGCAGGGGTTTGAGGTAGTCGATAAAAAGCTTCCCTTCAATATGGTCATACTCGTGAAGTATGACCCTTGCTGTTATTCCGGTGAATATTTCTTCCTTTTCCTGAAAATTTTCATCACAATACCTCATAACAACTGTTTCAACACGATAAACATCTTCCCTGATTTTGGGTATGCTCAGGCAACCTTCATTATAAGCCCATTCTTCCCCATCAAGAGAAACCACCCTTGCATTGATGAATACTTTTTTAATACCGGGGCCGTCGGGATAAACTCCTTTTTCATCTTCCTCGAGATTTTCAAAAATCTGGGTACTGTCTACCACAAATAAGCGGATATCCTTGTTAATCTGTGGTGCTGCCAATCCAACACCATTGCTCGCGTACATGGTTTCCCACATATCATCCAGTAAGGTGGTTAATCCCGGATAATCAGGCCCGATGTCCTGGCAAACTTTTCGCAAAACAGCTGCCCCGTAAGCTACGATGGGAAATATCATGAATCCTTTTTGAGGGTGTTACAATGGCGCAAAAATACCGGAAAAGAGGCAACCAGCCAATGAATAGGTCAGGAATGCTGCTGCAAATACTCCTGTAACATAATGGTTGCGGCAATTTTGTCAATATTACCCTTTACCCGGCGATCCTTTTTTTTCATGCCCATTTCAATCATTGCACGAGAAGCCAGTTTGGAAGTATATCTTTCGTCCACAGTTTGAACAGGTATTAAAGGAAATTCTTTTTTAAGTCTGCGGATGGCAGCAATAACAAGCGGCGTGGCATGGGTGGCAGAATCATCCAGATTGAGTGGTTCCCCAATCAAAATCAATTCTACCGGCTCCTCAACAACATATTTCCTGAGAAAAGGGATTAATTGTGCCGTGTCAATAGTGGTAAGCGATGTAGCAATAATCTTGAGAGGGTCTGTAACTGCCAGTCCCGTCCTTTTACCGCCATAGTCAATACAAATGATCCGTCCCAATTTTATATCCAGGTTTTGAGCTACGAAGTACGCATATTTTGATTTGTTTAACCCCTTTCGTCTTTAATTTAAAATCAGGTCCAGTATAACAAGTATACCAAAAACCACACTTGCAATCCCATTGGCGGTCATAAAGGCAATATTTACCCTGCTGAGATCACCCGGATTAACAATAGAATGCTGATAGATAAGCATTCCTGCAAATACCAATACACCCATCCAATACCATAAATGGAAGCCCCCATACCAGCCGGCCATTGCAACAGCAAAGCTGCTGAGAAGATGCAATAGTTCAGAAATTTTCAGTGCTTTCCGTTTTCCAAAAACACTGGGTATCGAATACAATTGATTGGATTGATCAAACTCAATATCCTGTAAGGCATAAATGATGTCAAAACC
>JBDKLG010000110.1:0-7040 GCA_039795695.1 Bacteroidota bacterium | reverse complement strand
GGCATCGATTTCGGTATCCTGAAAAACAGGATTACCGGTTCTTTGGAAGTATATCAGCAAAACACCAAGGACATATTGTTATCCGTAAACCTGCCCGCAAGTAATGGTGCAGGGTCTACATTAAAGAACCTGGGAAAAACAAAAGGGAACGGTATTGAAATTAACCTGAGTAGTTTGAATATTCAAACCAAATCCGGTTTTTCATGGAGCACAGACCTGAACTTCTATTTTAACAGAGAAGAAATAACCCAATTAACAACTACTGCTGAGAAAGAGAACAAAGGCAATGGATGGTTTGTGGGACAGCCATTAACCGTAATCTATGATGTGAGAAAGATAGGTATCTGGCAATTGGCAGATTCTGCCAAGGGATTGATGGCCGCACAAACTTCACCGGTTCAATATCCCGGACAGATCAGGATCCAGGATTTGAACGGAGATGGAAAAATTGATGCAAATGACAGACAGGTACTGGGAAATTTTCAACCCCAGTGGGAGGGTGGTATGACCAATCGTTTCAGTTACAAAGGATTTGACCTTTCGATTGTTATGTATGCAAGAATGGGCATGAAAGTGCTGGTGCCTTATTTAACTGCAGACGGCGGTGCCAACGGATACCCTTTTTATAACCAGGGACGGGTTAACCAATTAAAAACAGATTATTGGACACGCAATAATTCAACTGATGCATTTCCTGCACCTGATGCAGGAACAGACAGACTTTTGTATGGGTCAACATTGGGTTACCAGGATGGCTCTTTCATCAAATGCCGCAGCATCAATCTGGGATATGAAATACCTTCTTCCGTATTAAAGAAAACAGGTATCAGTTCAATACATGTTTATCTGAATGCAACCAACCCATTCATGCTCTATTCACCTTTTGTACGTGATGGCTTCGGGCCTGATCCGGAAGGAAATGGTTATGGAGGATCTGTATCCGCAGCGGGTTCAGATGCCGGTGTTCCCGGTCGCCAGATAAGTGTAAATGCCAATAACCCTTCACAACGCCAGTTTACGATTGGAGTGAATGTTAAATTCTAAACGAATAAATCAGCTAAATATGAAACGCAATAATAAAGTAGGAATCATAACACTGTTGATGGGGATTTCCCTGTTTACCAACAGTTGTAAAAAATTGCTGGAAGAACATCCGCAGTCGAGTATCGTACCCTCTTTTTTTAATACACCCGCAGGGGTACTGGGAGGTATCTCGGGAGTTTATAATGATATCCGGAGTGCCTGGGGTACCGAAGGTTTTAGTGCCCAGATGGTGGCAGGAACAGATGAACACCTGGCCGGTGCAAGTGCCAGCTCATTGCCCTTGTACAATTACAATGGATTAACCAGTTCAACAGTGGAGGGCTGGTGGAACACTGCTTACACAGATATCAATACACTCAATGGTGTACTGGAGTACGGTAAGTCAATCGATCTGCCCGATGCCACACGCAAAGCCTATCTTGCCCAGGCAAAATTTCTTCGTGCTTTCTGGTATTTTCATCTGGTACAGTTCTTTGGTGATGTGCCTTTAAACCTCACATTTATCACAGTACCCTCACAGGCGGCAAGCAGGCAACCGGTTGCCGATGTGTATGCACAAATCATTACAGACCTTACAGAAGCCGCTGCCGATCTGCCCAATACTCCTACCGATCCCTTTCTGGGCAAAGCTGCAACAAAACCTACTGCCTTGTACCTTTTGGCAAAAGTATACCTGACACGCGGCTGGCTCAACAATACCCCGGCCGACTTCCAACAGGCTTATACAATTGCAACAGGTATTATCAACAACAAAGCAACCTATGGCCTTGATTTATGGCAGGATTATGGAGATGCATTTGTGCCGGCTAACGATAATGGAAAAGAAACCCTGTTTGTTAGTGACCATAGCAATGATCCCAAATACGGCCAATATACCGTGGGTGGCGGGGCAGCAGGTGGAGCAGCGCAAAACCTGACACCCTGGTTTTATATCTGGAACTACCCATCCAATAGCGGAATCAATTCCAATAAAAACGCATCAGGTGTATTGGTTAACAGCGGTACTTCAGCAATGATCAGAGATGCAGCAAACGGACGCCCATTCATCAGAACAAGACCCAACAGTACACTGATCACTACAGGCATTAATGCAGGGAAACGTTACCTGCTTGACCAGGCATTTGTGAACAGAACCGTTGATTCGCGTTATGACAATACCTTTCAGAAAGTATGGATTTCTAATACGGCAGTAACCAATAATGCTTCCACAGCAGGTAATACAAGGGGCATTAGTTATACCATGGCTCCCGGTGTGGATACCGCTGTGTGGGTTTCAGATGTGGAAATTGCCGGAGCCCCACAATTCAATGGTACCATACCTTTCAAAGGAATTATTATTCCGCCCAGCTTATGGTCAAACACTTATTTCCCATCTGTAAAAAAATTCATGGACCCAAGCAGGGGAGCCAATTTCAACGACCCTTCTACCAGGCCGGTGGTTATCTACCGCTTCTCTGATGTGTATATGATTGCCGCAGAAGCCTATTTCAAAGACGGTAAAACAACAGAAGCCGCAAATATGATTAATGTGGTAAGACAAAGAGCGGCTTTCCGTAAAACCAATTCTTCTGCACAAAATGCAGCCGCAGTTGCAGCCATCACCATTACTGCTGCCGATATCAACCTCGATTTTATTTTGGATGAACGCAGCCGCGAATTTTATGGCGAATGGCAGCGCTGGCTCGATCTTACCAGAACAAAATCACTGATCTCACGTGTTACGCTGTGGAATACGGAAGCAGCACCCAATATTAAGCCCTTCCATGCACTTCGTCCGATTCCGCAAACGCAGATTGATCGGGTAGTGGAAGGCCCTGCATTTCCTCAAAATCCGGGGTATTGATAAAAATCAGTTCTTTATGGCAGTTTAAGAAGGGGGGTGAATATTTTATTCACCTTCCCTTTATTTAATGCCCTTATTCTTTCCGGGCGCTTGTTCCGAACCAAAAAAATGAACAACAGAAGCATGCGCATACTGGTAGGTGTTAGCCACTGTCTTCTGCACAGACAAGCAGAAAAAAATGACATGACCTGAGATTTTGGAGCATGACAGTTCAGGACAGTTGGCTGCTCATCAGTCAGAAAAAAACAGCTGACTCCCTGCTTTTCGCCAGTAAATACGGGCAATAACCGGCTTCTCATAAATTCCAGCAGCCATCGAAAAGAAACTGAAAAAATAAAGTGCTAATAAAATAATTTATTTATGCAACTTTTTGGTATTATAGTGCAATTGAGGACTCCGGTAGGAGGCCTTTTTTCAGGGGATTTACTTTTAAAAATAAAAAGCGGCCGATTGCCTGCTATTATTAAAACCAGGGCATGTTATTATTAGGGATAGATATTGGTACTTCTTCGATAAAAGTTTCTGTGGTTGATTCAGTAACACAATTGTGTCTGGCATCTGCACAGTATCCCGAATCTGAATCCGGTATCAGTTCAGTTCATCCCGGATGGGCAGAGCAGTCGCCTGAAATGTGGTGGCTGCATGTGCAGGAAGCCATACTAAAAGCAAATGCAACCGGGCAATACAATCCCAAAGATATTGTTGCCATCGGTATTGCCTACCAGATGCATGGTCTTGTATTGATAGACAAGGACCAGAAAATATTGCGCGACAGCATTATCTGGTGTGATAGCCGGGCTGTAACCATTGGCAATAAAGCATTTCAGTCAATCGGGGAAGAAAAATGCCTCTCACATCTATTGAATTCTCCGGGTAATTTTACTGCTTCCAAATTAGCATGGGTAAAAGAAAATGAACCTGCTGTATATAAAAAAATTCACCGCGTTTTACTGCCGGGAGATTTTATTGCAATGAAACTCAGCGGGCAGGCTACTACGACTATTTCGGCCTTGTCGGAAGGGGTTTTCTGGGACTTTGTAAAGCATGAACTGTCGAAAGACGTTTTTGGTTATTATGGTTTTGATGATTCAGTGATCCCTGAATTGAAAAACGTATTTGAAATACATGGCCTCTTAAAAGAAGAAGTAGCAGCCACCCTCTCTTTGAAAGCAGGCATACCCATTGCCTATAAGGCAGGGGACCAGCAAAACAATGCCCTCTCATTAAATGTGATGCAACCGGGCGAAATAGCCGCTACCGCCGGAACATCAGGGGTTATTTATAGTGTGAGCGATAGTTTGGCATACGACAAAGAATCAAGGGTAAACAGTTTTGCACATGTGAACCATACAGATAAACAGAACAGGATTGGGGTGCTTCTATGCATCAATGGAACAGGTATTATGAACAGCTGGACCAAAAGCATTACCGGCGGCCATCTTAATTATGCCCAAATGAATGAGGCGGCAAAGCGGGTAAAACAGGGCAGCGACGGGCTGTATGTATTGCCTTTTGGCAATGGTGCAGAGCGAATGCTGAATAATAAAACCATTGGGGCACATTTTCATGGCATTGACCTGAACAAACATGGTTCGGCCCATATTTTCCGGGCGGTACAGGAAGGCATTGCATTTTCATTCAGGTATGGTTTGGATATCATGCGCGAAAATGGTTTGCAGCCAACGGTTATCCGGGCGGGAAGGGCCAATCTTTTTCTGAGCGATGTATTTGCACAGATATTTGTGAACACAACCAATACGCCCGTTGAACTATACGACTGTGATGGCAGTGTGGGAGCAGCGATTGGCGCAGGCTTGGGTGCCAAAATTTATTCGGACGAGAAAGAAGCATTTACCAACAGCAAAAGACTGGCTTTAATTGAACCAACTGCTATTGAAGCACATGATGCATTGTATCAACACTGGAAACATTTATTGCAACAGCATATCGGCAATACTTAATCATTAAAATATAAAATAAAATCAGATGAAAGTTGTAACAGGCGCGAAAACTTTTTTTCCTGAAATCAGTCAGGTAAAATTCGAAGGTGTTGAAACAGATAACCCACTTGCATTCAGATGGTATGATGAAAATAAAATGATTGCCGGTAAATCTATGAAAGAATGGCTGCGTTTTGCAGGTGCTTATTGGCATTCACTTGTGGGCAACGGAGGCGATCCTTTTGGCGAACCAACGCATGTATTTCCGTGGAATGCCAAAGAAAATGCGGTGGAAAGGGCCAAAGACAAAATGGATGCGGCATTTGAATTCATTACCAAAATGAACCTCCCTTATTATTGTTTTCATGATGTGGATGTGGTAGACTATACCAATGATGTGGCCGAAAATGAAAAAAGATTACAGGCACTGGTCGCATATGCCAAACAGAAACAGGCCGAAAGCGGCGTGAAACTGCTATGGGGTACAGCCAACCTGTTCAGTCATAGAAGGTATATGAACGGCGCTGCCACCAATCCCGATTTTCATGTGCTTGCACATGCAGGGGCGCAGGTAAAAGCAGCACTGGATGCAACCATCGAACTGGGCGGTGCCAATTATGTTTTCTGGGGTGGCAGGGAAGGCTATATGAGCCTGCTTAATACCAATATGCAAAGAGAAAAAGAACACCTGGCAAAGTTTCTGCATACAGCAAAAGACTATGCAAGAAGAAATGGATTCAAAGGAACATTCTTCATTGAGCCCAAACCCTGTGAACCAAGCAAACACCAATACGATTATGACAGCGAAACCGTTATTGGTTTCTTAAGGCAATACGACCTCTTAAATGATTTTAAACTAAACATCGAAGTTAACCACGCAACCCTTGCAGGGCATACTTTTCAGCACGAATTGCAAGTGGCTGCAGACGCCGGCATGCTGGGCAGTATGGACGCCAACAGGGGCGATTACCAGAATGGATGGGATACAGACCAATTCCCGAATAATATCAACGAATTGGCAGAAACCATGCTGGTAGTGCTTGAAGCTGGCGGTTTTGCAGGTGGCGGAATTAATTTTGATGCCAAACGCAGAAGAAATTCAACCGATGCGGCAGACCTTTTCCATGCACATATCGGCGGAATGGATGTATTTGCCAGAGCATTGATAGTGGCAGATGATATATTGCAAAAATCAGACTATAAAAAAATACGCAAAAACAGGTATGCTTCTTACGATAGTGGTGCCGGCAAAGATTTTGAAGAAGGCAAACTAAGCCTGGAAGCACTTCGCGATTTTGCTGTTGCCAATGGTGAACCAGCTGTCACCAGCGGCAAACAGGAATACCTGGAAAACCTGGTTAACCGGTTTATTTAACGCAGTTGATCCCTGTTCGATGTAAATTTAGCATGCTGTTCACCTGTTTTGGCGATCGGCTAAACTGTTGTGACTTAAATCTCAATGACCCAATTAGTAATGAACCAGTCCAAGGCATTCTTATTCGACCTGAATGGCACACTGATTGATGATATGAATTTTCATATCAGCGCCTGGCATAAAATTTTAAATGAACTTGGTGCCACCATCAGCCAGTCCGAAACAAAAGCGGAATGCTATGGGAAGAATGACGAATTGCTCGAAAGAATCTTCCCGGGGAGATTTACCGACAGCGAAAAAAAAGCGATGAGCATGGCCAAGGAAATGGCTTACCAGCAAGCATTTCAGCCTTCTCTGAGCTTATTGCCCGGCCTCGACAGTTTTCTGGCGCAGGCTGCTGCAAACAATATTCCAATGGCCATCGGCTCAGCAGCCATTAGTTTCAATATCGATTTTGTACTGGATGGTTTGGCTATCAGGAATTATTTTTCATCCATTGTATCTGCTGATGATGTAACCAAAAGCAAACCCGATCCGGAAACATTCCTGAAATGCGCCGATCAATTAAATACCGCTTACCCAAACTGCATCGTATTTGAAGACGCCCCAAAAGGAGTGGAAGCAGCCCGGAATGCAGGCATGAGTTGCGTAGTACTAACCACCATGCACAATCCTGATGAGTTCAGTGAATACACCAATATCCGCTGCTTTGTAAAAGATTACAGGGATGACCAATTAGTTCAGTTACTCAAACAATAGTATATGTCTGAAAGACAATTTGTAATTGGCGTTGACTTTGGAACCGATTCGGTAAGATCGATTGTTGTAGATGCAGGCA
>JBDKLG010000109.1:0-19749 GCA_039795695.1 Bacteroidota bacterium | reverse complement strand
TTTCATAAAATCTTTCCATTACCATAATGGTTCCATTGGTAACCGTATTGGGCCATTCAGGAACAATCGCCATTAACTGACGGATACTTTGCTGTGTATCCAGAATTGCCGAGACAGATTCCAGCGGATGCCCAAGCATATGGCGCAGAAATTCTCTGCCCCCATTGGTTTGCGTATGGTTCAGGTAATGAAAAACGGATTGTTCTTCTTCGCTGTGAAAAATGGAAAGATCAGCGAGTGTGGTTTTGTCTACCTGCATAGGCTGCTGGGGAGTTAGGAGTTTGGAGTCTGAAGTTAGGAGTTTGATGTCTTTATACCAATTGGGGGCAGCTGTAAAGCCTGTTTATCTTGAAAATACCAATCGTTTTCCTTTCTCTGATTCATCAAAGCTGCCCTTTCCATAAACCAGGTGGCCGTTTACAAAAGTATTTATTACCGAAGAGGGGAAAATGAACCCTTCCAAAGGGCTCCACCCACATTTGTAATAAATATTTTCTTTCGCTACGGTATTGGGTTTGTTCAAATCTAACAATACCAAATCCGCAAAATAACCCTCTCTGATATAGCCCCGTTCTTTGATTTGAAAACAAACAGCTACGGCATGACTCATTTTTTCCACTACTTTTTCAATGCTTATTCTCCCTTCTTTTACATAATGCAGCATCAATTGAACCGAATGCTGCACCAATGGTAAGCCGGCATGTGCCTGTTCGTAATCGCCCTGCTTTTCTGCAAAAAGATGCGGTGCATGGTCTGTGGCAATGAGATCCAGCCTGTCATCTAATAATGCCTCCCATAAAGCGTCCTTATTGGCAGGAGATTTAATAGCGGGGTTACACTTAATCTGATTTCCCAACTTTGCATAATCATTGGCCGTAAAATGCAAATGATGCACGCAAACTTCAGCCGTAATTCTTTTGTCTTCCAAAGAAATCATATTCGTAAACAATTGCAACTCTTTTTCTGTACTGATGTGCAGGATATGTAAGCGGCTATTGTGCTTTTTGGCATACTGGATGGCTCTAAAAGACGATTCAAAACAGGCTTCTTCATTTCGTATGATGGGGTGGTCGGAAGGATCCAGTTGCCCTTTCGCATTTTTTAATTTTTGAAAATTAGCTTTAATGATGGCTTCGTCCTCACAATGTGTGGCTATCAATAATTCACTGCCACCAAATACTTTTTCCAGCATGAGCGGATTATCCACCAAAAGATTGCCGGTAGACGAACCCATGAAAATTTTCACGCCACATACTTCATTTTTTTTTGCATTGATTTGCAGGATTTCTTCAATATTATCGTTCGATGTTCCCATGAAGAAAGAGTAGTTGGCCAATGAAGCGCTTTTTGCTATCTCGTACTTGTTTTCAAGTAAGGCCTGTGTAAATACAGGCGGTTGTGTATTGGGCATTTCCATGAATGAGGTAACGCCGCCGGCAACAGCTGCTTTCGATTCGGTATAGATGGTAGCTTTGTGCGTAAGGCCCGGCTCCCGAAAATGCACCTGGTCGTCAATAGCACCGGGAATCAGGTGCAGGCCATCGCCGCTTATTTCCACACAGTTTTCTTTGGTTTCGATACCGCCTGCGATTCTCTCAATCCTGCTTTTTTTAATCAAAACATCGCCATAGGTTTTTGCCCCCTCATTAACTATGCAAGTGTTTTTGATTAAATAATTTTTCATAAAACGGGATTAATTTGCCTGTAATTTAATAAAAATGAAACTATGAATCGTTTGTACCCGGCCCTGCCAAAGATTACCATGCACAAAAGGAGACTTGTGGACCGGCAAGCCGGCAGCAACTGGATGGCTAATCCTCAAAGTGAATAGAAAATACCACCATCCTTGAAAGAATCTGGTTGATGGTATTGGAGTATTTTAAATTGGGGTCCAGCTGGTGTATATTGGTGAGCCCGTTACTGATCTTGATTTCCGGTGAAATAGTTACAAAGGGCAAATAGAAATTAAAGCCGAGCCCAAGTTCAAAACCAATATCATTTGTTTTCAGTTTAATGATATCATCTACATTTCTTGCCGTTGAATTGCTCGACAAATCGGTATCAAACTTAAATCCGCCCAGCATATAGGTTCTGAAATTCCCGATCCTGTCTGAATTGAACTTTAGCTGGATGGGAAAGCTAACCAATGTTGTGGGCAATGTCTGATTCTGGTAAGGCGCTTCTCCCGGTTTGGATCTGTTGAGTGTATAAGCTATGTATTTGGAAGCCCCGATAATCAATTGAGGATTGGCCCTTACCTGAAAATGATCTGATAGCCTGCCGGTAGCCATCAACCCCATAGCAATACCACCACTGGTGCCCGGCTCAATCACATAAATGCTGTCGCTCTGCAAAAAACGGTCCGACTTGTCGATGTGTAATGTGGAATAATTGTATCCCAATGTTAACCCGAAATAATAGGCAAGGTTATCATGGTTACGGCGATAAATTTCCTTTTGCGCACTCGCAGTTGAGGCACAGACAAGAAAACTGATCCAAAGCAGGACTACTTGCTTCCGCAGTAAATAGTGCATATTCCTAAACTAAGCTTTTTCAAATAAGTTTGGGTAAATCCTGCTTCATGCATAATGGTTAAAAAATTTTCACCTTCCGGGAAGGCCTGAACACTATCGTTCAGATATTGGTAAGCATCCTTGTTTTTTGCCAGCAATTTTCCGATGGCCGGCGTAATAATAGTCATATAAAAATCAAAAAGGGAAGAAAGAATACCCGCATCTGCTTTTGAAAATTCCAGTACCACCAGTTTTCCTCCTGGCCTGAGTACCCGATGCATTTCCCTTAAGCCTTTTTCCAGATTTTGAAAATTACGCACCCCAAATGCCACAGTAATGGCATCGAAATAACCATCTGCAAAATCTATCTTTTCACTATCTCCTTTTTGAAGGGTTATTTTATCTTCAAGACCCAGTTTTGCTATCTTCTGTTGCCCAAACTGCAGCATCCCCTCTGAAATATCAATACCGGTGATTTTATCGGGCCCCAGCATTTTATGGGTCATGATAGCAACATCTCCTGTTCCGGTAGCTACATCCAGTATTTTTTTGGGCGACAGGCCCTTCAGTTGTTTGATGGCTTTTTTTCTCCATTGTACGTCAATCCCCACACTCAAAAATCTGTTCATGAAATCGTACCGGTAAGCAATGCTGTTGAACATATTGGCTACCTGTTCTTTTTTTTCGAGCCGGCTGTTCTGGTAAGGCATCACTTCGTCATGTGCAAATTTCGCCATAAGCAGCGAAGATATTGATTTTCTGTGGCTTGTACTTTTCGGATCTTCGGTTTTGTTATCAAAAGAGGTTAATATTTCGCAAATATTGACCCCTTCGGTCAACTCTTTATTGGATTTAAAGTCTTCAGTAACAGTATCTTCGCAGTCAATGAAGGCGAGAATCTATAAATCTACCGGATCCTGGTACCTGGCTAAAGCCGAAGATGGCCGAACATACCATGCAAGGATAAAGGGCGTTTTTAAGATTAACGGCATTACTTCAACAAATCCGATTGCCGTAGGAGATGAAGTGGAAATGGAAGTAGAAGCGATTGAAGAGGAATCGGCCATGATCAATCATATCTATGACAGGAAGAACTATGTTGCAAGGGTTTCACCACATAATAAATGGCAACACCATATTATTGCCTGCAACCTGGACCAGAGTATCTTGTTTGCCACTTTGAAAGAACCCAAAACCTCGCAGGGTTTTATTGATCGCTTTTTGATTTCCTGTGAATCCTACCATATTCCCGCAATCATTGTTTTCAATAAAGCTGATTTATACAAAAAAAAGGAGCTCGAAAAATTTGATCTGCTGAAAGAAATTTATGAAGCAACCGGTTACCAGGTACTGCTGGTGAGCGTAGCAGAGGGAACAGGGGTAGATGCGGTTAAAAAATTACTAACCAATAAGACCACCCTTTTAAGCGGACATAGTGGCGTAGGTAAGTCGACCTTCATCAATACAGTATTTCCTGAATTTAACCTTAAAACGCAGGAAGTAAGCGGATGGAGCGGTAAAGGGTTACATACCACCACTTTTGCAGAAATGTTTGATTTGGCAGAGGGTGGCCAGGTAATTGATACACCCGGGGTTCGCGAATTTGGGTTGGTAGATATCGGCAAACAGGAACTGTCCCATTTTTTCCCTGAAATGAGGGCATTGATCAATGCATGCCAGTTTAATAACTGCATGCACATTAATGAACCCGGCTGTGCAGTAAAAAACGCAGTGAACGCAGGAACGGTTTCTGTAGACAGGTATGCCAGCTACTTAACCATTTTGGATACGATGGAAGATAAGTCCTACTGATGGTACAAATCCTTATTCAATTTTTTATTGTCTTTGCTGGCTTTCTTAATGGCCCTGGTATATTTTGGGTCACTGCTCAGTAATTTCTCTGCACCAATATTTTTTCCAACAGGGCAACCCTGCTTCTCTACTTTGTATTTACCCAAATGAAAAACCTTGCAGGAACTGCAAAACAGGATTGCACAAAACAGAACTGGAAATAGGGGGTAATATTTATTTAGCCGGACAGTCATTGTGTTCAGAAAACCAGGATGAATATTTTACATAATTATTGGCAATACGGTCAATCTCTCCATGAATAGAATCTTTCGAAATGTCTTTTACTTTTTTGGCAGGTACTCCGGCATAAATGGTACCCGATTCTACAAAACTTCCTTCAAGTACTACCGCACCAGCAGCAATAATGGTATTGCTCTGAATAATACAACCGTCCATGATGATGGCACCCATGCCAATCAACACATCGTCCTCGATGGTACAACCATGTATCATGGCATTGTGTCCGATAGATACATTATTGCCAATGGTAGTAGGGTGCTTCTGGTAAGTGCAATGGATAACTGCGCCGTCCTGTATATTCACCTTATTGCCCAGTTTAATGAAATGAACATCACCCCTTATTACAGTGTTGAACCAGGTACTGCATTCATCTCCCATGGTAACATCTCCCACAATAGTGGCATTGGGAGCTACAAAACAATTTTTGCCGAATTTGGGAGACTTTCCTTCAACACTTAAAATTAATGCCATAAATATGCGAGTTTTGAATCCTAAATTACCAAGATTCAGCTGAGTATTCCGTAAAAGATGGCACAAATTTCAAATAGACAGGTTTTTCTGGCGCATCTGGCACAAACATCTGCGAATCCCATTGGAATCGAGATGGTAAGTGCATCGGGTATTCATTTGATGGATAAGGATGGGAAAGCCTACATCGATATGATCTCAGGATTCAGTGTATGTAATATCGGACACGCTCACCCCAAAGTGGTAAAAGCTGTACAGGAACAGGCTGCAGCCTATATGCACCTGATTGTGTATGGCGAGTTTATTGAATCTCCGCAAACAAACTATGCCAAACTGCTCACGGATCATTTACCTGAAACCCTTAACTGCGTTTATTTTACCAATAGCGGTGCCGAAGCAACAGAAGGGGCAATGAAGCTTGCCAAGCGGGTAAGCGGTCGCTCTAAAATAATCGCTTTCAATCAATCTTACCATGGTAGTACCCAGGGCGCATTAAGTGTTATGGGCGATGAATACTGGCGGAATGCTTTTCGTCCTTTATTGCCTGATATCTATCACTCCGAATATGGCTCAGAAGAAGCGATTGATTTGATTGATAAAAAAACAGCCTGCGTAATATTGGAAACAGTGCAGGCAGAAAGTGGTATTAAAACTCCTCCGAAAGAATGGCTGAAAGCCATCCGAAAAAAATGCTACGACCAGGGTGTTTTGCTCATTCTGGATGAAATACAGGCCGGCTTTGGCAGAACAGGGACACTCTGGGCTTTCGAACAATTTGGTATTGTCCCTGATATTCTGCTGCTGGGTAAAGCTTTGGGCGGCGGTATGCCACTGGGGGCTTTTATCGCAAGCCAGCAGCTGATGAGCAGTTTAACAAATAATCCCGTATTGGGTCATATAACCACTTTTGGCGGCCATCCCGTGTCCTGTGCTGCAGGCAGGGCGGCCATGGAAGTACTCATCAACGGGAATTATATGGTGGCAATAAAAAAGAAAGAAAAAATATTGCATGAATACCTGACACATCCCCTCATCAAAGAAAAAAGAAGTGCAGGCCTGTGGATGTCGCTGCAATTCGGTTCAAATGAACTAAACCAGCGAATCATACATCAGTGCATCAAAAACGGATTGATTACCGATTGGTTTTTATTTGCCCCCGACAGACTGAGGATTGCCCCTCCCTTAATTACGACCGAGGAAGAATTAAAAAACATTTGTAAAACAATTTGCAGTAGTATTGAAATGGCAACTGCTGATTCCTGATTACATCTTACAAACAAGGTTCCATCCTGCAAAATCGGCTATAGAGTTTTTCATAGATGGGAATGATATTTTTGATATCGAATCTGCAGGCCTGCTGATAGGCAGATTCTTTCATGGAAGCCAGTCTGGCGTTATCTTTCAGAAGCTCAATCGCATATTTGCTCATTGCTGCCACATCGCCAACGGCTGCCATGAACCCGGTAACATTTTGAATATTGATTTCGCTTAGTCCGCCTGCGTTTGAGCTTATAACCACGGCTCTTGCAGCCATGGCTTCCAGAGCGGCCAGGCCAAAACTTTCATATTCCGAGGGTAAGAGAAACACATCACTTACGGCAAGAATATCTTCCATCTGTTCCTGTTTACCCAGAAAGCGAACATCCTCATCCATATTCAGTGCCCTTACCAGCTCTTCTATGGCAGGCCTCTCAGGTCCATCTCCCACCATCAATAATTTGGCAGGCATTTCTTTTCTTACCGCAGCAAAAATATTGACCACATCATTCACCCTTTTTACTTTTCTGAAATTGGAAGCATGGATCAGGATTTTTTCGTTGTCGGGTGCGATTACTTTTCTGAATGCATCAATGGGTTTTTTATCAAAACGTGCTATATCCACAAAATTATGAATCACATCAATTTCCTTGTGAATGGCGAATGACTTATAGGTTTCATCTTTCAGGTTCTGAGAAACAGCAGTAATGGCATCACTTTCATTGATGGAAAATGTTACCACCGGTTCATAAGTTTTATCTTTTCCAACCAGGGTGATATCGGTTCCATGCAAAGTGGTGATAACGGGTACATTACGCCCGTTTTTCTGTTTTACAATCTGTTTAGCCAGATAAGCGGCAGAAGCATGGGGAATGGCATAATGCACATGCAGTAAATCAAGATCATGGTTTACAATCACATCTACCATGGTACTGGCCAGCGCTACTTCATAAGGCGGGTAATCAAAAAGCGGATAAGTTGGTACCCTTACTTCATGATAAAAAATATTGGCATTAAATACATTCAGCCTTACCGGTTGCTGATAAGTGATAAAGTGAACCTGGTGGCCCTCATCTGCCAATGCTTTCCCCAGTTCGGTTGCCAGTACACCACTCCCACCAAATGTTGGGTAGCAAACAATTCCTATACGCATGTGATCATTTTTGAGTTTATACCTTACTGTTAATGCAGTGTTTTCAGAATCGGCCCCGCATCGGCAGCAAAACTTTCTGCAAGTAAGCCATTTTTCTTCATTTCTAAATTTCCGTTCATCCCACTTGTTAAAACAGTACAATTGGTTAACTTTATCTGTATGAAGCATTTATCCTTATCACTCTTATTCCTGCCCCTTTTTAGTTTGGCACAGTCTGAAGACCAGGCAGCCATCAAAAAAATATCAGATGAAATTCTGAAAAATGGCAAAGCCTATGACCTTTTGCATGATTTAACCAAAGGAGTAGGAGGTCGTTTGGCGGGTTCACCACAATTTGCTGCAGCAGTAAAATGGGGTAAAACAACCCTGGAAGCTTTGGGGGCCGACAAAGTTTACCTGCAGGAATGCATGATGCCCCATTGGCTAAGGGGTGGGGCAGATAAGGCAGTGATTATTGAAATTGATAAAAAGAAAAACAACCGCAACCTGGATGTACTTGCCCTTGGCAATTCATTGGGTAATGGTACCGTAACCGCCGAAGTACTTGCTATTGACGACTTTGCCGAGTTGGAAAGAAGAAAAGATGAGGTAAAAGGTAAAATTGTTTATTATAATCACGGGTTTGACCCAACGAATGTGCAGCCAACCCTTTCCTATGGACAAACAGGCGTTTATCGCGGGTCGGGCCCAAGCCGCGCAGCAAAATACGGGGCTGTGGGAGTAATGATTCGCTCCCTAACCGAATCTGTTGCCAATAACCCGCATACCGGGGGCATGCGGTACAACGACTCTTTTCCCAAAATACCCGCCATTGCTGTTGGGCCAAGAGACGCAGATTATGTTTGGACAATGAGCAAACAATCGGCATTCAAAATGTCGATGACTACCCATGGCCATTTTTTACCCGATACCATCGGTCATAATGTAATAGCAGAATTAACAGGTGCTGAGTTTCCTGACCAGATTATCACCGTTGGCGGCCACTTAGACAGCTGGGATGTGAATGAGGGTGCAATGGACGACGGAACCGGTGTGGTACATACCATGGAAATATTGCGTTGTTTTAAAGCATTGGGATTAAAGCCCAAACATACCATCCGGTTTGTATTATTTGCCAATGAAGAAAACGGTTTGCGCGGCGGCATGAAGTATGCAGAAGAAGCAAAAAAGAAAGGGGAGAAACATATTTTTGCTTTGGAAAGCGATGCAGGAGGCTTTACTCCCAGGGCTTTTTCTGTTAGTGCCAGCAAAGAACAACAGGCAAAAATGCAAAGCTGGATTCCGCTATTATCACCCTACGGCATATTTGAAATTAAGCCCGATGGTGGCGGGGCAGATGTAGGCCCTTTGAACAGAACCATGAATGTACCTGTTGGTGAATTATACCCCGACCAGCAGCGTTATTTTGACCTGCACCATGCACGGTCAGATGTATTCGAAAACGTACACAAAAGAGAATTGTTACTGGGGGCGGTTAATATGGCAGCTTTTATTTATTTAATTGACAAATACGGTTTATAATGAAAAAAATACTTTGGACTTTCGCAGCTATACTTACTGTTGCATTGATTGTATTCATTTACTGGCGCTTTTATTTCGTTTTTGCCGAAGGCACCAAAGCGGGGGCATTGAATACTTTTCAGCAAAAAGGAATGATTTTTAAAACCTTTGAGGGAAAACTGATACAGAGCGGCTTTCAGGCCAATGTGCAAAGCAATGAGTTTGACTTTAGTGTAACTAAAAAAAGTGTAGCGGATATATTGGAAAAAAACTCTGGGCGCGAAGTAAATCTACATTACAAAAGATATTTTGGAAGCCTGCCCTGGAGAGGTGTTCAATCCTATATTGTAGACAGTGTATATGAAATAAGGGGTGCTGTTTCTGAAGAATCAACCATTAAACCTAAGTAAGGCTGCGCTGGTTTGCAAAAATCATACCGACTGTAATAAGAAAATGGCCGGCTTTTTGTGAAAGTCGGTGCTTTCTTTTCTCCATTCCTTGATTGATCTGGTTTTAATGAATTCCGATGGTGAGGTCAGGTCAACAGCTATGCAGAGTCTGGTTTCCTCTCTTCCTATCTGTATAATGTCGCTAAACAATTGATTATTCCTGTAAGGGGTTTCAATAAATATTTGCGTACACCCGGTTCTGTGGGATTCGCTTTCCAGTTCTTTAATCTTTTTCTTTTTTTCAAGGGCATCAATAGGCAGGTAACCATGAAACTGAAAATGCTGGCCATTCATTCCGGAAGCCATTAATGCCAGTAAGATGGAATTGGGACCTACCAATGGTTTTATCGTATATCCTTTTTCCTGGGCCGATTGAACCAGGTACTGACCCGGATCGGCTACACCGGGGCAACCGGCTTCACTGATGATGCCAATATTTTTACCTGATTGGAGTATTTGCAGAAAAGAAGCCTTTAATTCTGCTTCTGCTTTGTGAATGGTGAACCAGCCATAATCATCTATCACCATCTCCCTCCAGATTTTTTTCAGGTACCTGCGGGCGGTTTTTTCATTCTCAACAAAAAATACCTGGCAGTCTTTTACTGCATCAAGTACATAGGCGGGAATGGTTACCAATGCTTCTTCGTGGAGGAATGTTGGAATCAGGTAAACTTTCCCTTTTTGCATAAGCTGTTGTTTGAAATAGACAGTACTAAAATTAGGATAAGCTGTTTTTATTTTTGCTTTAAAGGGTGCATGCTCAAGGTTGCAGCTACAACTGAATAAGATGGAGCCAATAGCCAGCCGATGATTGGCACAAGATGCATCAGGTAAAAAATGAGCCCATTGCCTATTGCAAGTCCTTTATGGGTACCTATGAAAAAGATACTTTCTGCAGGGCTTCTTTTGTGTCTTTCCATACTGTAATCAAGCATTGAAAAACCGTAATAATAGCATTCTACCAGTATTGCCAGTATAGGCGTAAGCCATCCAACCAGGGGAATGAGGCTTAACAATAAAATGGAAATGGTATAAACGGTTTGCCACAAACTGTTTCTGGCAGCAATGGTAATACCACGCTTCATATCCTTCCACAGTTGCGCAATACTTACCGGGTATTCTTTCCCTTCAATAATTGCCTCCGTTTTTTCACTCAGGTAAGAAAAAACCGGTGAGCCAATAATCAGGAAAACATATTTGAACAGGGAAAAATAAAAAAGCATTAAAATGAGCCAGAGGAGCAGGCTGCCCATGGTAAAAAGAAAACCGAGAAAACTGCTGTTAATGGTATCCAGCCAGCTTTTTAAGCCCGTTTTTAGGATGATCCATTCGATAAAGGAACTGGAAGTATGGCTGAAGAAATACATGCCAAATATGAACAAGAGGCTATAAATGATACCCGGAATCAATATCCATTTCCACAAACGATGCTGCTGTATAAAACGATGAGCTTCGAAATAGGCTTGTATGGCAATAATCATTTCTTTCAGCACAATCAGTAGATTTAGAGGGGCGAAATTAACACATTCCTTAGTTTTAGGCTTATGAATGATATAACGCTTAACCATTCCAATAAATTGCCCCTTAAATTTTACCGGGAAAGAAATGTCTGTTCAGTGGCCAAACAATTGATTGGCAAAGTATTGGTAACTACTTTTGATCATCAATTAACTGCGGGCAGAATCGTTGAAACCGAAGCTTATAATGGAATGACAGACAAAGCATCGCATGCCTGGAATGGCAGAAGAACTGCTCGCAATGAGCATATGTATGCAGCCGGTGGGGTGGCCTATGTGTATATCTGTTATGGGATGCACCATCTATTTAACGTAGTAACCCATGAAGCGGAAATACCTCATGCAGTTTTAATCAGGGCACTTGAGCCAATGGTTGGCATAAATCATATGCTGAAAAGATGCGGCAAAATCAAAGCAGCTTGTTCCATTACCCGCGGACCCGGCAATCTTTCCAAAGCATTGGGTATTGATAAACAGCATTCCGGAATACCCCTTACAGGAAACGAGATATACCTGTTGGATGACGGTTTCAGGGCTAAAAAAATGCAGGTACTGGCTACTGCCCGAATAGGTGTGGAATCTGCCGGGGAGGATGCTTTACTGCCTTATAGATTTTTGCTAAAAAATAATCCCTATGTAAGCGCAAGAAAATCATGAACTTTAAGGGTAATAATTTTTTTATGATAAAAAAGTTCATACAGTTTTTTCTCCTTCTTTTTTATACCTGCACCAATATTTGTGCCCAGGAAGGCCGCACTTTAAAATTTACTTCTGCTTTTGCAATGTTTCCTGATACCGCAAGGGCAAAAGGGCATTTCTATAATGGTAAAACCTATGATGCAGGTACCTACTATTCAGACAGTACGATTTTAGTATACATTCCTCAAAAATTTAAGCCGCAAGCTACACTGCAATTGGTTTTTTGGTTTCATGGTTGGGGAAACAATATTGATACAGCCTGTAAGCAATTTCAATTATTGGAACAGTTTGAAGCTTCCGGTAGGAATGCAGTGTTTGTTTTTCCGGAAGGCCCCAAAAATGCTCCGGATAGTTATGGCGGTAAATTAGAACAACCGGCAATATTCCGGCAATTGGTTAAAGAGGTTCTTGAACAGTTGGTCCAAAATAAAATCATTAAAAAAAATAGCCCAGGTGTATCAGGTAATCTTTCCATCACACTTGCCGGCCATAGTGGCGCATATAGGGTAATCAGCAAAATCATCAACAAAACACCGGTTGATGAAGTGATTTTGTTTGATGCAATGTATGGACAGAACGAAGCATATTTCGAATGGTTGTCTAATCCCGGCAGTCGTTTTGTGAATATTTACACAAAAGAGGGGGGCACTTTTGAGAATAGCCAAATGATGATGAACAGGATAGCCGACTCATTAAAACTGCCTGTTTTATCCATCTTGGAAGAGCAATTAACCCCCTCTGTATTACAAACCAATAATAAAATTTTTATTTACAGTAACAAAGGGCACAATGAAGTAATAACCAATAACCATAATTGGACATTATTTCTTAAAAATACACCTGCCCCCAAAGCGTATTAATACCCGGTTATAACCCGTGTATTTTTGATAGGTTACCATAAAAATTAACCTATATGCGCAAACCAGTTCAAACATACCCTGCCAGGATTGTTAACCGAATCTTTTATATCGGGTTTCAAAAAGTAATGTTTGACTTTGATCTGGCCGAAATGTAGGGTGTTGAAACCAGGGTTTTGAAGCAGGCAGTTAAAAGAAACATACATCGCTTTCCCAAAGACTTTATGTTTCAACTAACAAAGAAAGAATGGCTGGAGGTTGTCACAGATTGTGATAACCTTGTTCGGCAAAAATATTCACCGTCATTGCCAATGGTATTTACAGAAAAAGGCGTTTCTATGTTATCAGGTATTTTAAAAAGTAAAAATGCAGTAAAGGTGAATATTGCAATTATGCGTGCATTTGTACAAATGCGACACTTGCTTGAAGGAAACAAAGAATTGGCTAATAAAATTCAGCAGCTTGAAAAAAAATATGACAAACAATTCAAATCGATTTTCGATGAAATAAAAAATTTAATTCAACAAGAACCCAGCATAAGAACCGGATTCATAAAAGGCAGGTAAATTAAAAAAACTGATTAAAATTTGGGGCAATTTACAGGCCTGTCGGTTGATGGCCTATGTGTATAAATAAGGGATATTTCAATCCCCCCTCTGTTTTGAGAAGCTGTCTTTAATAACGAAGTGTTATAATCGTAAGTTAGCCCAAAACGAAAATCATCAAACTCAAGTCCGAGATAAGGAATGAGGGCATCATTAAACCTGAGCCAACTGCCAAAATAAAAACTTGTTGGTTTTGGCGCCTGCGGAGTGGCATTTAACTGGATTGCCCCACCCAAAACTGTTTCAGCAGCAGTTCCCTGAAACATCTGCAATGCACTTATATGTAAAGTGGAGTTTTGCCCCAAAGGGAAATAAGCACCTCCATGAAAAGTAGTCCTTGGATCTAAAGCATATTGTGCACCTGTAAAATCCTGCTTTGGCCTGTTAATATGGTACATGCTTACACCAAAATAAAAATTATTCCTGTCAGAAGTACTGCCATTATACAGAATGCCGGCATTTACATCAATATAATTTGATTTAAGTGTGGAAGAATTAAACACTTCAGAAGTAATGCCTGTAAACCCTGCATTGGTTAACTGGTCCTCAAATGTAAGATTGGATGTGTTGATCAGCATATTGGCATAAGTAACCTGAAAACCTGCACCTAATTGGTGTATTCCATCTTCGTCTAATCCTTTGTGGTAAGCTGTTGATACTGATGCGTAGTTAAATTTTACGGCACCACTTGAACTATTATCGGTATATCCTGCAAAACCCAATCCCCAGGTATCATTATTGGCGATCCTGTTTTGAAAAATATGAAAATCTGCAGATGCAGTTGCGGTAGTAAAAGCATTATTGATTGTAGGCCACTGGTTGCGGTAATTTCCTGCAATACGAAAGTCACCATAAAATTTCCCTGTCAAAGCAGGATTCAGTGTCAATGGTGAAGAGAAAAACTGTGAAAAATGAGGGTCCTGGGCCGAGATTTTTCCCAGCAGTAAGCTTACAAAACAAATGGTTAATAATTTACCCATACCCAATCCAATAAACCGAATTTAAGCCAAACCGGTGATCTTAAAAGGACCATCAACCAAATATTATCGCTCTCTTAACGATTCATTTAGGACCCAAGTTGCCTCAGAAATCAATCAGGCCTGCATTTTGGTTCCAAATGCCAGATCACCGGCATCGCCCAACCCGGGAACAATATATCCTTTGGCAGTTAATTCATCATCAATATCACCACACCAGATTTTTATTTTATCTCCGCATTCCCTTTGAATAAATTCGATACCTACCGTACAGGCAATGGCAACAACTACATGAATCTCCCTGGGCATTCCCTCATCTTTCATGTATTGAATGGTTTTCACAATAGAAGCACCGGTAGCCAGCATCGGGTCACTAATAATTACAATACGGTCATCCAATGAGGGGCAACTCATGTATTCCAGACTTATTTCAAAAGACCCGTCACGGTGGTGCTTGCGATAGGCCGAAATAAAAGCATTATCTGCTTTGTCAAAATAGTTCAGCATGCCGTTGTGCAATGGCAGTCCGGCGCGTAAAATGGTTGCCAATACCGGCTGTGTTTCCAGCAATTTGCTGTCATGTGTTCCAAGAGGCGTTGGAATTTCCACAGTTTTCCAGGGTAATTCCCTGCTTATTTCATAAGCAGCTATTTCACCAATCCTTTCCAGGTTTCGTCTGAACCTTAATCGATCTCCCTGAATATTGATATCCCTGAGCTCTGCCACCCAGTTGCTTACCAGACTATGTTGTTCACTTAAATTAACTATCATGATGAAGAGGCATTGTGTATATAATTAATCAAAACTAAACCCTATCGATTGCAATGGAAAATTTATGTTTTGGATAAATTGGCCGGAATCAGGTGCATTTTGCCTAATTTAACTTACCAAATGCGGGAGATTCATTTCCTTTGACCCCTGAATCTGACACCATGAAATACACCCTGATTCTATTGTCCTTCTTTTCACTTTCCCTCGGCTGTAAAACCAAGGAAAAAGAAAAATCATTTGATACGGTTACCTATGAAAAAGTAAAGGAAAACCTCGCCGACAAAGAAAAAGACAATCCGGTTAATTTTCTGAGCGTAGAGAGCCGTGACAGAAAGAATTTATTCGGGCAAACTGTGGTAAAAGGCAATATTTTCAATAAGGCAACCCTGTGTACTTACAAGGATATTGAAATAAAATTATCTTTTTTCAGCAAAACAGGTGTAAAACTGGATGAGGGTATTGAAACAATCTATGAAACGATTGCTCCGGGAAAATCAACCAAATTCAAAACAAAATATTTTGCTCCCAAAGGAACGGATAGTGTGGCCATACGCATTTTAAAAGCAACGAGTGATCTACCAGCTTCGGCTAAATAAAAGCAAACCTGTCGCCATCAAAAAGCCCCCTGTCGCTTAGTTTCAGATGGGGTATTACCAATAAAGCCATAAAACTCAAAGTCATAAAAGGCGCACCCAGCTTAGATCCCAGCGATTTTGCCATCGCATCCATCGCCGTATAGGCTTCAGCTACTGCATAACCGTCATTGGCACTCATTAATCCGGCAACAGGTAGGCCCAGCACTTTTTCAGCATTTGCCGAACAGCAGCTGATGCCGCCTCTTTCCTTTATTACCAGGTTGATGGCCCTGGTTAAACTTTCATCATCTGCGCCAACCGCAACAATATTATGACTGTCGTGTGCAACAGACGAAGCAATTGCCCCCTCTTGAAAACCGAAATTTTTTATAAAACATTTTGCAATGGGAGCCTCCTGATAACGATTAACCACCACCATTTTCAATATATCCTGCCGGGGGTCACTAACCCAGGCATCCCCAATAATTTTACCGGCTAATTGCAACCGGTTGGTAATCAGTTGCCCATCCAGTGCTTCAATAACAGGAATTTTTCCTTCAGCAGAGGGGTAATCTTTGGTGTCAATTTTAAGTGAAGCGATACCGATCTCGCCACAATTAAACCGGTTAATAGGTTCAATTTTTACGGATTGTATGAGTGATTTGCCATTGGCAGCAACAAGTTCGCCATCGATATACGTAGCTGCAATTTTGAAATGGGTAAGGTCTTCTGCCATGATAAAATCAGCCGGGTCACCAACACGCAAAAGACCAATGTCCAGGTTATAGTGCAGAACAGGATTGATACAGGCAGCCCTCAGCACATGAAATAAATCATGTCCCTTTGCAATCGCCCTGGCGCATAATTGATTCAGGTGGCCATCCACCAGGCTATCCGGATGTTTGTCATCACTGCAGAACATGATCATTTTCGGATGGTCTTCCAATAATTCAATCAAGGCCTCGAAATTTTTGGCGGCACTTCCTTCACGAATCAAAATCTTCATGCCATGAATCAACTTATCAACTGCTTCCTCTGCCGTAAAGCATTCATGATCGGTAGAAATACCCGCTTCTATATATTGCTGCGCCTTTTCCCCTCTTAAACCGGGGGCATGACCGTCAATTGGTTTACCTGCAGCATGTGCTGCTGCAATTTTTTTCATTACCTCGGCATCCTTGAATAAAACACCCGGAAAATTCATCATCTCACTCAGGTATTTGATGTCATCCCTGGCCAGTAATTTTTTTACATCATTGCTGTCCAAACTGGCTCCTGCCGTTTCAAAAATGGTTGCAGGTACACAGCTGGGCGCACCAAAATTAAATTTGAATGGAACCTGTTTCCCGTTCTCAATCATAAACGCTACCCCCTCCATCCCGCAAACATTGGCAATCTCATGCGGATCGCTTACAGTGCCAACAGTTCCATGCAAAACAGCCAGCCGGGCAAATTCACTGGGAATCAGCATACTGCTTTCGATATGTACATGACTGTCTACAAAGCCGGGCAGGATAAATTTACCGACTGCAGAAGGCTGATCACCGATTTGTATGATCGAGCTGATCAATCCATTATTCACCTGAATTTCAGCCGAATAAATTGATTTTTTCCAAACATCCACCAGGTTACCCCTGATGCTGAAGCTGCTTTGCTGTTTCATCTTTTATACGAAAGAATGTTAATTTAAAAAATGGCTGAACTAAAATTAGCCTATCGGGTTATATTTGATATCCATTCAACAACGAAAGTAAGTATATGAAAAAAATTTTCGCAGGATTGTTTTTACTGATAAGTGGTTTTGCAGCACAGGCACAAACAGCAGAAGAAATTCTTGCTAAATACGAAACCGCTGCAGGAGGAAGAGAAAAACTGCAGGCTGTTAAGCAGCTGGAAGTAATCAGCAACCTTAAAATGGGCATGATGGGCTCAACCATTGAGCTTCCCTTAACCCTGATTAGGGAAAAGGGAAAACTTTTCCGCAGACAGATTGGCGGTGTAATGGGCATGGGCGACAGCTATACACTGATTTCTGATACAGCCGGCTTTAATTATATCCCCGCTATGCGCGGATTTGGTGGCGGTGGGGGATTTGGCGGTGGAGGATTTGGTGGCCCCCCAACTTCCAATACACCCACTATTACAAAATTCAAACCCGAAGAACTTGCAGCTTCACAATATGAACTGGATGCCGATGGTGCATTTGCAGAACTGGTCGACTTTGCTGCAAAAGGGCATACTGCCCAATTAATGGGAACCGAAAAAATAAATAAAGTACCCTGCTTTAAAATTAAAATGACTTTAAAAACAGGCCAGCAGGTAATGTATTATATTGATAGCCAAACCTTTCTCGTAAAACAGGTAGAAGCCACCGGAGAAATGGCTTTAAACCTGACCGGTTTTGGAAGCATGATGAAAGCCCTGGGAAGCAGTATCAGAAAAGACCAGAAAGCAAGTATTGTGGTAAAGGAATACCAGGAAATCAAAGGGATTAAATTTCCACTGAAATATACGCTCGCATTCGGGCCCGTTGAATCTGAGATTGAGAATACTTCGGTTCAGATTAATGAAGGACTGGAAGAAAAATGGTACTATGTCCGGTAAACAGTAAAGCATACTTATTCCCAATCCGATTTTTTTATATGTGAATTGGAAGCTAACTTACTTGTCCAATTTCAAATATATGAGAAAATCAATCCTATTGCTGCAGGCATTTGTCCTGCTATTTTTCAGCCTTTTTGCCCAGAAGAAAGAAAAAGGACGCGAATCTGTTCAGCCTTCCGTAAAAGAAGTGAACAATGATTCTATACTTTTTTCTAAAGTCAGATACCGCCAGATTGGTCCTTTTCGTGGCGGAAGAAGCGGTGCAGTAACAGGCAGTTATAAAAACAAAAACAGTTTTTATTTTGGTGCTACCGGCGGTGGGGTGTGGAAAACCAACGACGGAGGCAGCAACTGGAAAAATATTAGCGACAAATATTTTGGTGGAACCATCGGTGCTGTTGCTGTTGCTCCCACAGATGAATCTGTTATATATGTTGGTGAAGGTGAAAACACTTTGAGAGGTAATGTAGCAGAGGGTTTGGGAGGTATGTGGAGAAGTGATGACGGAGGTAGAAGCTGGAAAAACCTGGGCTTGAAAGATGGCCGCCACATCATCAGGATCATTGTGCATCCCAAAGACGCTAATACCGTTTGGGTGGCTGTTTTGGGCCATTTATTCGGACCTAATGAAGAAAGAGGTGTATACAAAACAACGGATGGCGGTAAGACCTGGAAAAAAACATTGTATATCAATAACCAGACAGGCTGCTCAGACCTGGTGATGGAACCTGGCAACCCTACCGTAATGTATGCAGGTATGTGGCGCGTTATAAGAACACCCCATAGCATGGAAAGCGGCGGCGAGGGAAGCGGACTCTACAAAAGCGTGGACGGTGGTGAAACCTGGACCAGCCTTTCTGCAAAAAAAGGCCTGCCCAAAGGAGTATGGGGTATTGTAGGTGTTGCCGTAGCCCCCTCCAATACAGATAAAATTTACGCCATTATCGAAAACGCAGCCGGGGGCTTGTTTATGAGCAATGATGGCGGAGATAGCTGGGTGCTTACCTGCAACGATAATAATATCCGCCAGCGCGCCTGGTATTATTCCAAAGTATTTGTAGACCCCAAAAATGAAAACCTGGTTTATTGCCCCAATGTGAACTTTATGCGAAGCCGCGACGGAGGCAAAACATTCCAGGAGATGAATACACCACATGGCGATCACCATGATTTATGGATTGACCCGGAAGATGGAAACAGGATGATTGTAGCAGATGACGGCGGCGCACAGGTTAGCTTTGATGGTGCCAATAACTGGAGCAGTATGAATAACCAGCCTACCGCACAGTTTTACCGGGTTTCTACCGACAATTCCTACCCTTACAGAATATTGGGGGCACAGCAGGACAATACAACCGTAAGAATCAAAAGCAGAACATCCGGTACGGGAATTACTGAAAGAGATTGGGAAATTACGGCAGGGTCTGAAAGTGGTTATGTGCAGGCCGACCCATTAAATCCAGATATTGTTTATGGTGGTAATTATGGAGGATATTTATCCAGGTTGGATCATCGGACCGGAGAAAATCGCGCCATCAATGTATGGCCAGATAATCCCATGGGTGCCGGAGCAGATGTATTGAAATACCGCTTCCAATGGAATTTCCCTTTTTTCTTTTCTCCCCACAATCCCAAAAGATTGTATGCAGGAGGTAACCACTTATTTGTAACAGAAAACGAAGGACAAAGCTGGGAAACCATTAGCCCCGATTT
>JBDKLG010000108.1:0-3099 GCA_039795695.1 Bacteroidota bacterium | reverse complement strand
AAAAGTATTTTCACTGGAGATGGATTTGGCTTCATGATAAGGGTGAACTATTCCATCATGTATGCCCTGTGATTTTTTCCAGAGATCGGCCCCGTATTTACCCATTTT
This sequence comes from Bacteroidota bacterium, assembly GCA_039795695.1. Lineage (GTDB taxonomy): Bacteria > Bacteroidota > Bacteroidia > Chitinophagales > Chitinophagaceae > Sediminibacterium. The sequence continues at coordinate 2,991 of JBDKLG010000108.1, read as the reverse complement.
TTTTTCCAGTATGGCTAGGGGCGTTTCACTGAGGTCGCGGATGGTATGTATACCCATCCCCTTCAAAACCAGGAAAGTATGTTCACCAACGCCGGAAAATTTATTTACGGGCAATGGTGCCAGGAAATCCTTTTCCATACCGGGTTGTACAAAAAGATAGCCATTGGGTTTGGCTTCATCGGTAGCAATTTTAGCCACCATTTTATTGGAAGCCAATCCGAATGATATGGGCAATTGTGTTTGATCGATTATTTCCGTACGCAGGTCGATGGTCCATTGGTAGGGATCAAAAAATTTATCCATCCCCGTTAGGTCAATAAAAAATTCATCAATAGATGCTTTCTCAAACAAGGGTGCTTTGGCAGCAATAATATCGGTTACCCATCTCGAATAACGGCTGTATTCTGATCTTGTGCCTCGAACAAGAATGGCATGCGGACAAAGTTTCATGGCCGTTTTCATGGGCATGGCACTTTTTACTCCAAATTTCCGGGCTTCATAACTGCAGGTGGTAACAACACCCCGCTCGGGACTGCCCCCAACAATGACTGCTTTGCCTTTAAGCGAGGGGTCATTGAGCATGGCAACACTTACAAAAAAAGCATCCAGGTCAAAATGTGCAATATAGCGCTGAGGCGAGCTCATAGGCTAAGGTAAGAATTAGGAATGGGTGAATTTGAAAAAATACAGGGGTAATCTGTTAATCCCTTTTGCGCACGGTTTACTGAAAACGGTTCAGGATGGATTCGTCGATTCTTTGGGGTTTGCCTGTTTTTTTATCAACCAGCACCCACACACTCTTAGCCCTGGTTATTGTTTTTCCATCCGATTTCCGGATGATTGCACAATGCCTTGTCCAGCTTACGGCAGTATGCTCCCCGGTCCAGGTGCTGATTACTAAAAGATCATTTAATACAGCTTCGTGCAGGTAATCGATTTCATGCCTGCGTACCACCCAGGCAATATTTTTTTCATGCTCTTTTTCCGGAATACTCTCCCAATGCTTACGGGCAATTTCCTGCATCCACTGCACATAAACCACATTATTCACATGCAGCTGCCGGTCAAGATAATTGGCTGTTACCAATAATGCTTCACTGAATGCATTGGGTGGGATGGTTAGCATGTAAAAAAATTAACGATAAATATCCAGTAAACCATCGGGGAGCGTTACATGAACTTCTTTTTTATTGTGGTCTATTTTCTGCAGGGTTTCTGCGTGCAGGGGTATGAGTGCTTCTTTTCCTTCGAGGCTGATTTTTAATAAAACCTGGTGGGGCTGTTCAATCACTTCTTCAATGGGGCCAAGCCTGCCTTCCTGAGCAGCAATCAACTGAAAGCCCAGTAATGAAATCGGGGCTGTTTTACCTGCCAGTTTGCGAAAATCTTCATCGAGTAACCAAACATTTTTGGTGCTTAGCCGGCTTGCCGATTCTCTTGATTGTATGCCTTCCAGTTTTACATAAGTTTCTTCTGTATCTTTTGCTTTGGAAGCTTCTACAAAATAAGGGAGGTAAGCGCCCTTGCTTACTTCAATGAAAATGGTTTCAATATCTTTCAGCATAGTTTTCCTGCCCAGTGCATGCTTGAGAATAATTTCACCCTGTAATCCGAATGGGGCAACAAAACGGCCGATATGGATATAGTCTTTCATGAAGCTGCAAATTAAGCTTAGCAGGCGATTTTTAAAAGGGTATTTGCGATTGAATGGGGCTGTTTCTGAGAGCAGCAAAAAGCCCGAAATTTGCATTTCGGGCTTTGCGGGTACTATTGTAAGCCGGTCTTTACTAAGCTTCAACAGCTGCTTCTGCAGCACCTTCAGCGCTTTCTTCCTGTTTAGTTTCCACTTTTTTTACAACCGGAACATAAACTTTCTTAGCTCTTTGGTTTTTTCTGTGCTCATCGGAACGGCGGGTAATGTTGGCTTCGTGTTCGCTGTGCCAGGTTTGAAACTTGGTCATAGCTACTGCCTCATCAAACAATCCCAATTTCACACCTCTTAACAGGTGCTTCAGGTACAATACTCCCTTGAAAGAGAGAATTCGGCGTACAGTATCGGTGGGTTGAGCACCTTTGTTCAACCACTCCAATGCCTTCTGACGGTCTAACTGGATGGTTGCAGGTACTGTAAGCGGGTTGTAAGTTCCAACCTTCTGGATGAACTTACCATCTCTTGGTGCACGTGCATCGGCCACTACGATAAAGTAGAATGGACGCTTTTTACTGCCGTGCCTCTGTAATCTCATTTTTACTGCCATTTTAAATAGAAATTTAGTGGCGTTAAGAAATTGGTTAATCTGACTAAGAATAATCAGGGCTGCAAATGTAATGCGATTTGGGGTTTATTCCAAGTTTAGCCAGCAAGGATTTATTATTCATATTAATTATCAATGAGTTATAGATGTTTTAAGTGTTTTTTAATCGATGCCCATTTGTAAGTAAATGCCCTGATGCCATTTTATGTGCAGCTGAAAGGATTGCGACGCAAGGAATACGCCATGAAATACCATTGCCGGTATTGTTCTTGCAAACATTATTACCATACCCGGCTTTTATTTATTTCTTTCAGGGCGAAGCAAACCGGGTGGTCAAATTTTTATTATCCTGGGTTTATTGATCCTGATTGTTTGCATGCGTTCTTTTCTCAAACAAGCTAAAAACCAACCTGCTTAGTTTCTATCAAAAATAAGTTGAGTAGCTTACTCGTAAGCAGGCCCTGCATGCAAAAAATTATCGGGGTATGATGGCTAACCATGCCCGATAAGTAAAAAATAAATTCATGGATAACTATGACCTGTACAGCCCTTCATTTTTTATCGCCTCATTCCGGGAAATTTTCCTCCCATCGGCATATTGTTCATCATTTTCATCATCTGCTTCATCTGTTCAAACTGCTTCATGAAAGCATTTACTTCTGCCAGGTCTTTTCCGCTTCCGCTGGCAATCCTTTGTTTGCGGGATGGTGTTAATGAATCGGGGTTCGATCTTTCA
>JBDKLG010000107.1:0-5282 GCA_039795695.1 Bacteroidota bacterium | reverse complement strand
TGTCGAATATTTACTGAAAGATAACAAAAGGGCTTTATATAAGGTACAACTGTTCGTTTGAACCCTGTAAAGCTAATAAGCAGCATTACCCGTGCCGGGACCGCCCTTAATAATTGCCAGGCTGGCACTGCATCCCAGCCTGGTGGCTCCGGCATCTACCAATTCTTTGGCAAACGCATAGTCCCTGATACCGCCAGAAGCTTTGATTTGGACATGATCCGGCAAATGAAGCCTAAACAGTTTTACGGCATGTACACTGGCACTTTTTTCTGCATAGCCTGTGGAAGTTTTCAGATAATCAATACCCGCCAAACCGTAAATTTCGCAGCACTTAATAATTTCATCATCGGTTAAGATGCCCGACTCAATGATCACTTTGATTGTTTTATTCTTACTGCGAACAATTGGCATGATATGGTTGATTTCATCCGCAATAAACTGCCAGTCGTTGTTTTTAATAGCGGAAATATTGATTACTACATCCAGTTCATCCGCGCCATCTACCATCGCCAGCAATATTTCTGCAATTTTTGCCTCCACTGCTGAATAGCCAAATGGAAAACCGATTACAGTAGCCACTTTGCAATTGGTACCTGCTAAAAACTGTTTTGCTTTTTTTACAAAATTCGGAGGAACGCATACGGCTGCAAATTCGTATTGTTTTGCTTCGGCACATAGTTTTTCGATATCGGAAACCAATGTGGTGGGCTTAAGGATTGTATGGTCGATGAATTGATTGAGTCTCATGAGGGTTGGGGGTTTGGAGTCTGGAGGGAGTAGACTATTTTTTCTTCACTGTTTTTAAAAGCGAGCCTATGATTCGTATTATTTCTTCAACAATCATTTAATCATCTTCCAGCCATTGTTTTGTCAATCAGATCAGCATCTCTTAGAAGTTTTAACCAATATTTTGATTCCCTTGCTTCTTTGTAAGCGATACTCGTTTTTGCTGAAAAATCTTTCTCCCTATCCCTCCTAAAGCCCCTTCAACGTTAGCCGGGTTGGCTTGCCCGACCCGAATACCTGATAATTGATATGATAGACATTTCGATCTCCCTTATCAAAACTGCAAATGAGGCTTTACAATTTTTAATGAAACCAGGTATGTTTTCCCGGCAATCATACCTGGTGCCACAAATTTGTGTTTGCTTTAAAAGTACAAACACAATCCACTCATTTACTAGCTTATTTATACGTAACAAAATGCCCAATTATCAACTCCTACCCTTCCTTCCCATGGCAAGCTTTATACTTCTTCCCGCTGCCGCAGGGGCATGGATCGTTTCTGCCTATTTTGGGACCAACCTGAACCGGCTGTTGCTTAACGGGTGTAGGGTCGTAATAATCATTTTCTGCAGGAGGTGCATCCACATCTTCCTTATTGGCACTCATTCTGCTCATATCGGTTTTCTGCTGGCGGCCTTCTTTTAGCTGATCGCCATCGTTCAAAGGAATACCGGCATGACAGAGGAACTGAACAATATCGCGATTTACTTCACTGTCCATTTTTCTAAACAGTTCAAATGCTTCCATCTTATAAATTACCAATGGGTCTTTCTGCTCATAGGTAGCGGTTTGCACACTCTGTTTCAAATCGTCCATCGAACGCAAATGTTCTTTCCAGGCATCATCAATAAAACCCAGTGTTACGCTTCTTTCCAAAGAGTTCACCATTTCGGCTCCCCTGGTATCCAGTGTTTTATTGAGGTTCGACAAAGCCTGCATGCTTCTTCTCCCGTCTGTAAAAGGAACAATTACATTTTCAATATGACTGCCTTGCTGCTGGCGGATATTTTTAAACACAGGGATGGATTGAACCATCAATTCCTGCTTTCTTCTCTCATAATTGGCAGCAGCTTCGCTGTATAGTTTTTCCGACAATTCGTTTTCAGACAGCTTGCTTAATTCTTCCGGGCTTATTTTAGTATCGATACCAAAATTTACGATGGCTGCCAAACGGAAACCTTCGTGGTCTGCCTGTTCCCTGAAAGATCCCACCAACTCTTCTGCAACAGAGTACAAAGCATTATCCAGATCCAGTGCCAGCCTTTCTCCGAATAAAGCGTGGTTGCGTTTGGTATAAATAACTGTTCGCTGTTTATTCATCACATCATCATATTCCAGCAGTCGCTTACGTATGCCAAAATTATTTTCTTCTACTTTTTTCTGCGCCCTTTCGATGGATTTGGTAATCATGCTGTGCTGAATAACTTCTCCTTCTTTGTATCCGGCAAAGTCCATCACTTTGGCAATTCTTTCACTGCCAAACATCCGCATCAGGTCATCTTCCAGCGACACAAAGAACAATGAAGACCCGGGATCACCCTGACGCCCTGCACGGCCACGCAGCTGGCGATCTACCCTGCGTGATTCATGCCGCTCTGTGCCCAGGATTGCCAATCCACCCGCTTCTTTCACACCTGGTCCCAGCTTGATATCCGTACCACGGCCGGCCATATTGGTTGCAATTGTTACAGCCCCGGCAAACCCGGCTTCTGCAACAATTTGTGCCTCTCGGGCATGTTGTTTCGCATTCAATACATTATGCTGAATCTGCTTTTGCCGCAGCATCCTGCTCAGCAATTCACTCACTTCTACTGAAGTAGTACCTACCAGTACAGGCCTTCCTGCTGCAACAAGTTTGGCAATCTCATCAATGACTGCACCAAATTTTTCACGCTTGGTTTTAAATACCAGATCCTGGTCATCTTTTCGGATAGCAGATACGTTGGTGGGAATGGTTACAACATCGAGTTTATAAATATCCCATAGCTCCGCTGCCTCGGTTTCAGCTGTTCCGGTCATACCCGCAAGCTTATGGTACATCCTGAAATAGTTTTGCAATGTAACCGTAGCATAGGTTTGCGTAGCTGCTTCAATCTTTACGTTTTCTTTTGCCTCAATTGCCTGGTGTAATCCATCGGAATAACGGCGGCCGTCAAGGATACGGCCAGTTTGCTCGTCTACAATTTTTACACCACCATCCATTACCACATATTCCACGTCCTTATCAAATAAGGTATAGGCTTTCAGCAATTGCTGCACCGTATGTATGCGGTCTGCTTTTACAGAATATTCATTGATGATGGCTTCTTTACGATGCAGTTTTTCTTCTGCATTTGCAGCCGCATCATTATCGGCGGCAGCCAGTGACAAACTAATATCCGGCAACACAAAGAAATTGGGATCTTCGCCTGAGCGGGTAATCAATTGAATACCCTTATCGGTCAGTTCCACTGAATTGCTTTTTTCGTCGATATAGAAATACAATTCTTCATCGGCCTTGGGCATTTCGCGTTGCTGGTCGGCGAGGTAAAAATTTTCAGCCTTCTGCAGCTTTACCCGCATACCGGGTTCACTCAGGTATTTGATCAAGGCATTGTTCTTTGGCAATCCACGATGGGCACGAAACAAAGCAAGTCCGCCATCTTTGGGATCATCATTACCTTCGGCAATTTTTTTCTTGGCCTCATTTAAAAACTGGTTGGTGGCTTTTTTTTGCGCATCAACCAATTTTTCGATCCTTGGTTTCAATTCGAAGAATTGCTGTTCACCGGTAACATGTCCGATTGGTCCTGAAATAATCAAGGGGGTTCTCGCATCATCAATCAATACAGAATCCACTTCATCTACCATGGCAAAATGGTGCTTGCGCTGTACCATTTCCTCGGGGGTATGTACCATATTATCTCTCAGGTAGTCAAAGCCAAATTCGTTATTGGTACCATAGGTAATATCTGCTAAATAGGCATTTCTTCTGGCTTCACTATTGGGCTCATGCTTGTCAATACAATCAACCCTTAAGCCCAGCCATTCGAATAGGGTGCCGTTCCATTCACTATCCCTTCTGGCCAGGTAATCATTCACGGTTACGATGTGTACACCTTCGCCAGCCAGTGCATTTAAGTAAGCGGGTAAGGTAGATACCAGCGTCTTACCTTCACCGGTAGCCATTTCCGAAATCTTTCCCTGGTGCAATACGCTACCACCAATCAACTGAACATCATAATGTACCATATTCCAGGTAACTGTTCCACCTGCTGCTGTCCAGCTGTTTTTGAAAACAGACTGGTCGCCTGAAATTTTGATATAATCTTTTTTAACACTAAAATCCCTATCCAGCTGCGTGGCAGTGGCAAGGATTTCCGTATTTTCTTTGAAACGGCGGGCTGTCTCTTTCACCACCGCAAAAGCTTCGGGTTGTATTTCTGCCAGGATTTCCTCAATTTTTTTATCCCGGTCTTTTTTCAGCTTATCTACTTCCTGGTAAATTGCATCCCTTCCATGAATGTCTATATCCGATAAACTTTCCGCAGCCTGTTTCCGTTCATCAATCTTAGCGTCTATTTCGGCCAGATGCGCTTTGATCCTGTTCCTGAATTCCTGGGTCTTGTTCCGCAGTTCATCATTGGTCAAATCCTGGTATTGCTGAAAAAAGTCGTTGGTTTTTTGAACAATGGGCATTATTTGCTGCACATCTTTCTCACTCTTGCTCCCCCCGAATAACTTAGAAATAAACTTCAACATATAGATTGGTCTGAATATGATAAAAATCTTATTAGTCAAAAAGGATGCGGAATTCCCCAACAGGTCAATTTGGCACTTTTTCCAACAAGCCGCCAAAGGTAAAGAATTTGGCATCAGGCACAACTGCTTATTGGAAAGAGGGTTATAAAGGCTGTAGTAAGCGGAATGATGGTTATTTTAGCCGGAAAAACCCTTTTTAAAAGCGAGGGAAAGCCCATTCCACGCAATTTATCCACCCTGAACTGGATTTTTCGGGGAAAGAATGGAATTTCAGGCCGTTTCTGCTACTTTTGCAGCCGAAAAAGAAGAAAAGGATTGGGCAACAGCATAACCCCATCCCTATCCGAAAATCAAGATATTATGGCAGGACAATTAAAAGAAGTACGTAACAGGATTAAAAGTGTACAAAGTACCCAGCAGATTACCAAGGCAATGAAAATGGTGAGTGCTGCCAAATTACGCAGGGCGCAGGATGCGATTACCCAAATGAGGCCTTATGCCCAAAAATTGCAGGAAATGCTGAGCAATATTGTGAGCAGCATTGAAGGTGGTATGAGCCTGAAACTTGCAGAAGAAAGACCGGTTGAAAAAGTATTGCTGATTGTTATTACCAGCGACAGGGGATTGTGCGGTGGCTATAATGCCAATATTGTGAAGCTGGCTAAAACAACCATTGCCGAAAAATATGCTGCCCAGGCGAAAAAAGGAAATATTGCCGTTTGGAATATTGGTAAAAAAGGCTTCGAAGCATTAAC
>JBDKLG010000106.1:0-3533 GCA_039795695.1 Bacteroidota bacterium | reverse complement strand
CACGCACACTGCGTTCCATATCGGTAACTTCTTCGGGGCGCTCATCAATCAGTACCACCATCAGGTAACATTCCGGGTGGTTGGCAGCAATGGCATTGGCCACTTCTTTCAGCAACATGGTCTTACCCACTTTGGGTTGCGCCACAATCAATCCACGCTGTCCCTTACCAATGGGCGTGAAAATGTCCATGATACGGGTGCTGTAATTATTGGAAGTGGTAAAGAGATTCAGTTTTTCGTAAGGGAACAGGGGCGTCAGGTAATCAAAAGGAACCCTGTCGCGCACTTCATCGGGGCGTTTGCCGTTGATGCTGTCTACTTTTAATAAGGCAAAATATTTCTCTCCCTCTTTGGGCGGACGAACGGCACCATGAACGGTATCGCCAGTTTTGAGTCCGAATAATTTTATTTGTGAAGGTGATACATAAACATCATCGGGAGAGGAAAGATAATTGTAATCGGAAGAGCGCAGGAAGCCGTAACCATCGGGCATCATTTCCAAAACACCTTCGCCTAAAATAACACCTTCAAATTCAATATTGAAAGCGGGTTCTTTGCGTTGGTTCTGGCGTGGATACTGGTGTTGGGGAGTATCGGCAGTTGTTGCGTTTTCGCCGGGCTGACTGGCATTTTCGCCATTTTCTGTTTCGGCAGCGGCCGCATCATCCTGCACATCCATGGGCTGTGCTTCCTGTTTGGCCTGTGTTTGGCGGGGTTCGGGCTTTTGTTTTTTAACGGGCCCTTTTTTAGGAGAGGCTTTTTCAATAATGGCAGCCACTTCGTTCATCACTTCGGCTTCTTCTGTGCCATTGGTTGTTTTAACGGTAACGGGTTTGCGCGTTCTGGCGTTCTTTTTCTTGGGGTCTTCCTTGGATTCACTGGCTTTTACGGCCTGGCCGTCCAGTATTTTGTAAATCAGTCCCTGCTTGTCTAATTTCTTGGCGCCGGAAATATTGAGTTGTTCAGCAATATCCAGTAGCTCAGGCAGGAGCATGTCGTTAAGTTGCAAAATGTCGTACATAAAAAATAAAATCTGTTAAAAGGGGAATTTCAAATTGTCAATAAGATTAAAAAATAAATCCAGTCTAAGGAAAGGAACTCAGAAAGGGTTATGATTTGTTTTGAGCGGAAAGAGGGTAAACTGATTGTGTCGAGAGCTAAGTGAAGACTGAATCAGTTTGGTTTCCAATGCAATGTTAAGGCAGTTTTTCGGAAAACAAGCAAATTTTTGTGGAATTTAGGTGAATAAGCCTGTTAAAAGGCGCTGTGTTGGTTATCTTTGCAGCTAATTAAGGAATTATGCGGGGTTAATTGACGGATTTTGATTTTTCGGGCTTTTTAGCCCAAAAATCCACATAACCCATGTAATAATTTGTCAATACGAAATAAAACAGGATCAAATGTTTAACAGTAGAATTAAGATCAAGGATTTGCTTGCCAATGGGAAGGCGGGAGAAAGGGTAACGGTAATGGGCTGGGTGCGCACATTCCGCAACAACCAGTTTATCGCATTGAATGATGGCAGTACCAATAATAATATTCAGGTGGTAGCAACCCTGGGCGAACACGAAGAAGCTTTGTTGAAAAGGATTACTACCGGCGCATCTTTGAAAGTGGTGGGAGAAGTGGTGGAATCTTTGGGAAAGGGCCAGGCGCTGGAAGTAAAAGCGGGATCAATAGAAATATTGGGTGATAGTGATTCGGAGAAATATCCCCTGCAACCCAAAAAGCACAGCCTGGAATTTTTGCGTGAAAAAGCACACCTGCGTTTTCGTACCAACACATTCGGGTCGGTTTTTCGTATCCGCCATTCGCTGGCATTTGCCGTGCATCGTTTTTTTAATGAGAAGGGTTTTGTGTATTTACATACGCCCATCATCACGGCCAGTGATGCAGAGGGTGCAGGAGAAATGTTTCGGGTAACAACCTTGCCCATGGATGGTTCAGCACCCAGGGCGGCAGATGGCAGCATCGATTACAAGGAAGATTTTTTTGGTAAGGGCACCAACCTTACGGTGAGCGGACAATTAGAAGGCGAGCTGGGGGCGATGGCTTTTTCCGAGATCTATACATTCGGGCCCACATTTCGTGCAGAGAATTCCAATACAACCCGCCACCTGGCTGAGTTCTGGATGATTGAACCCGAAATGGCTTTTCATGATATTGAAGACAATATGAACCTGGCCGAAGCCTTTATTCAATACCTGATCCGTTATGCCATGGAGCATAATAGAGAGGACCTGGAATTTTTAGACCAGCGGCTGGCAGAAGAAGAAAAACAAAAACCACAGAACGAGCGCAGTGAAATGGGTTTGCTGGAGAAGCTGAAATTTGTGGTGGAAAATAAATTTGAGAGAATTACCTATACGGAAGCGATTGCCATTTTATTGGACAGCCCTGCATACAAAAAGAAAAAATTCAAGTATGAAGTAAGCTGGGGAATTGATATGCAGAGTGAGCATGAAAGATACCTGGTAGAAAAGCATTTCAGGAAGCCGGTGATTGTAACGGGCTATCCGGCAAAGATCAAAGCTTTTTATATGCGCCTGAATGATGGTTGCGAAGCCGGTAAGGAAACCGTAGCGGCCATGGACATATTGGCACCGGGTATTGGTGAGATAGTGGGCGGAAGCCAGCGAGAAGAAAGGTTGGAAAAGCTGGAAGCCCGTATGGCCGAGATGCAGATACCGGCAGAGGAAATGAGCTGGTATTTAGATACCAGAAGGTTTGGAACCGTACCACATGCAGGTTTTGGGCTGGGATTTGAAAGAATGGTACAGTTTGTAACGGGTATGACGAATATCCGCGATGTGATTGCTTTTGCGCGGACGCCGAAGAATTGTGAGTTTTGAGCGGATTGGCGGATTAATTAATGGATTAGCGAATTAGCGGATTTGCGAATTTGGTTTCTGCCGATTATCAAAACCCGCTAATTGGGGGGCGATTTGTATTTTTTTGTGGATAATTTCTGAATTTAACGCTCCAGCCCTATATTTGCAACCCCGAAAGGGGGTTGGTGAATTAAAAAGAAGGTAAGCCAGACTTTTAATTCCTAAGTCCAGACTGAAAGGTGCGGTAGCTCAGTCGGTAGAGCAAAGGACTGAAAATCCTTGTGTCGCCGGTTCGATCCCGGCCCACACCACATAAACAAAATGATGAACCCACGAATTTTTCGTGGGTTTTTCTTTTTCAAAAAACACCAGAACTCCAAAAGGAACTCCAAGTATAATATGGAGAAACCACCTACCTTAACCCCTCTAGCCAGAGAGCCATGACCCCCAAATACCATTTTAATTTAATCCCCACCTACCATTTTGCTTTGACCCCCATTTTAATTTGATTACTATTCTGTAATAAATATTGTAAATTCAATGTATATTCGAAATGTTACATGGGATCAGGCATGGATGGTATTAGGTGTATAAATCTCGTGGATTTTCCAAGGGATACATGATGGCATAATATGTTTAAATTTATAAGCATTATATATGGTTTGGATTGAAAAAATAAAGTTGCATCTGCGCGCCAAAAAA
>JBDKLG010000105.1:0-16996 GCA_039795695.1 Bacteroidota bacterium | reverse complement strand
AACCTGGGTGATGAATATAACAGATGGCGGCAAATCCTTCAAAATTGTTTTCCCTGATGGAATAAGTATCAACCCGGGTTATCGTTTGAGCGTAAATCCTTCCTATCCGGGTATAGCAGAAAATTATCAGCACAGTTTAGATATATTGGAAAATCTCCATCCGGATATCTGGCTTCCATCCCATACAGATTTTTTTGATATTGAAGGTAAAAGCAAAAAGAAAATGCCAGATGGAAGCAATGCATTTATTGACCCTGAAGGATATAGAAAATATATAGCTGCGGCGAGGGCCACTTATGAAAAAACCATTCAGAAAGAAAAAGAAATGGCGGCGGCAAAAAAAAATACTGTCCCGGCACATAAGTAATTTCATTGCCTGTTTTTTCAGCCCGGGAATCAGTAAAGAAAAATGGATTCAATTAAATTCATTGAACCCATTTAGGATATTTTATTTGGGGTAAAATAATCCATCTTCCATCAGGCCTGTTGGTGGTTTTCTTCCGCATATTTCTTGAAATTGTCCAGAATGGCCTGCCAGCCTGATTGCTGTAGCTCCGGGGGATTTTGACTTTCAGGTTCGAATCTTTCTGTTACAAGGGTTCCTGTTGCTGATATTTCAAAATCAACAAACATTTTTCTTCCATCGCCGATGGTAATTGCCAGTAATTTTTCTTTTTCTATCAGATCATAAGTTCCCCAAAAATCAAAACTGAATGAACCATCTTTCGCTGCCATGGTATAGTGAAACTCGCCAGCTTTAACCAGGTCATTGCTTGCAGCGGGGCAGTGCCAGCTATCGGCGGCAAAATTCCATTGTGTAATATGCTCCGGTAAAGTCCAGTATTCCCAAACCTTGCTGATTGGTGCGGCAATCAATGCCTGTACGGTTATCGTATTCATTTGACTAGTTGTTTACACTAATATAACGCATCTGGTTAAATAAGAAAGGGTTGGCGCTGCCAACCCTTTTCTTTATTGAATCGCAGTTATTACTTACCCGTTTTTTTCAGTTCGTTAATCGCCAGTTTGGGAACAATTACTTTGTTCACTTTTTCAACCACTACTTCATTGGGAACTTTGAAGTTTGCCGACAGGAATACATCCTGTGCATTACCGAATTTCACGGTATAATCGCCGGCTTCGGCAATCCATGAACTGCTTGCAGTATGGAAGGAAGCCAGGTCGGCAGGGTTGAGTGTGAAACTCAGTTCCTGTGATTCTCCCGGTTTCAGCAGTTTGGTTTTTGCAAATGCTTTGAGCTCGCTTAAAGGCTTCTCCAGTTTTCCGGCAGGTGCACTAATGTATAACTGTGCCACTTCTTTTCCTGCTACTGCCCCGGTATTGGTTATGGTCAGTTTTACCTGAACAGTTCCATCCATTACAGGATTGCTCAATTGAATATTACTGAATTTGAATTGTGTGTAAGAAAGGCCATAGCCAAAGGGATAGGCAGTTTTTACGGCAAAGCTATTGTAGTAGCGGTACCCTACAAAAATACCTTCTTCATAAATCACTTCTGCGTCAATGGCTTTCTGTCCGAATAAAGCGGGTTTCTCCGTACCGGGTATTTCACGTCCGGGAAAATTCTTAGCGCTTATTTCATCTTCGTAACGCATAGGGAAACTGGTGGCCAGTTTTCCTGATGGATTCACTTTCCCGGAAATCACATCAGCAATTGCATTGCCACCTTCCAGGCCGGGCTGCCAGGCAAGCAGAATGGCATCCACCGAATTGCGCCAGCTGCTGATATCAATCACACCACCGATATTCAGGGTAACGATTATTTTTTTATTCTTTGCATGAAATGCGGCAGATACAGATTTGATGAGTGACTGCTCTTTTTCTGTTAACCGGTAATCGTTGTCAACTTTGCGGTCGTTTCCCTCACCGGCATTGCGGCCGATAGCAATGATGGCAATAGCAGATTGTGCGGCCGCTTTGTTGATCTGGTCTGCTGAAATATTCATTTCTGCAATGGGAACCGATGGGCTCATCAATTCTTCCATCAGGCTTCTCTTGGGCTTCCGGGCATTTTCAGCAGCCAGGTATTGTGCATAGGCACTGTACAAATTGGTATTAAGAGAATAGCCCGCACGAAATAAGCCATCGGCCATGGGAACCGTGTACATTTTATTTACATCACCGCTGCCGGTACCTCCGGCAATCAGTTCCAATGCATTATTTCCAAATAGCGCAATAGCTGTACCGCCGGCCAAAGGCAATAATTTTCCTTCATTTTTCAGCAAAACCATGCTTTCTGCAGCAGCTTCACGGGCCAGTTCTGCATTTTCTTTGAGTGGGGGGTTGTCGCTGAATTTATATCCTTTGAAACTAGGCGATTTAAGGATGATATTGAGCATCTCTGTCACATTCCTGTCAATCATTTTTTCATCGAGTGCTCCTTTTTTTACGGCATCGATGATGGCTGTTTTTTGGGAAGGGCTACCCGGCATGAGTAAATTGTTTCCCGCCCTTTGCTGTTCCACTGCATTTTTACCGCCAAACCAATCGGTCATCACAAATCCCTGGTAGCCCCATTCCTTGCGTAAAATGGTGCTAAGCAATTCTCCGTTTTCAGAAGTATAAGTGCCATTTACCAGGTTATACGAGCTCATGATGGTCCATGGGTTTGCCTGTTTTAGGGCGATCTGCCATCCTTTCAGGTAGATTTCGCGCATGGCTCTTTCACTCATAATGGTGTTAACTGTATTGCGGTTGGTTTCCTGGTTATTGGCAAAGAAATGTTTTGCAGAGGTACCAACACCGCTGCTTTGAACACCTTTAATCATGGCAGCAGCCATATTACCGGTGATTACCGGGTCTTCAGAATAATATTCAAAATTGCGGGCACCCAAAGGGTTGCGGTGAATATTCATACCGGGGCCGAGTAAAATATCGATGCCATATTCTTTGGCTTCTTTGCCAAGGGCTGTGCCAACTTTACGCAGCAGTGCCGTATCCCAGCTGGATGCCAGCAGGGTTCCGGTAGGCCAGGCTGTAGCATAATACATACGGCTTTTACCCCCATTAAATGCATGGATACCCGATGGTCCATCGCATACCACCAGTGCCGGAATGCCTAAACGTGGGATAGCAGCTGTTGTGCCTGCAGCACCCAGCACTCTTTTTTGCGCTTCTGTTGGATTGAGCGATGCGCCGGGCATGGGCATGCCGGGAACAAACATTCCCTGACCTACCAGCAAATCAATTTTTTCATCAAGGGTCATGGCTTTGACTACATCCTGCACCGGGCTCTTGCCCAGCTGGGGAACAGTTTGCTGCGCAATGGCAGCTGATGCTGTGAAAAGCAGCAGAAACAGGCTTTTCAGGGCCGGAGAATTCATTTTCATAATAAGGTACTTAAGGTAAACAATCTTATTGCGTCAATATGACACAATGTAGTTTTTTCGGAGCATATTTCAAAAAAAATCTCCACAGCACCCGCACCGGGTCTTGGTTCAATAAAACGGGTAAAAACCTTGCTGTACAGCCGGTCAGCGCCTGAATAAAATGATGACTGATCCGATTAAAGTGAGGGCAATGATTATTTTCCGGTACTGTTCGTCTTTGATTTTTCCTACCAGTTTTAGTCCCAGCCAAAAACCCAGGGCCAGTGCCGGCACCAATACCGCATCTGTTAGCAGGCTATCTGCCTTGATATTGTTCCAGTAAAAAACCTGGAAAGGCAGTTTGAACAGATTCATACACAGAAAAATCCATGCAGCCGTTCCGATAAAATCATTTTTCTCCATGCGCATGGCAAGAAAATACAGGTTGGAAAATGCCCCTGCCAGGTTTCCGAGCATTGTTGTGAAACCCGCTGCCAGTCCGGTTCCCATCACAAAAAAAGGATGGGTTGGAACTTTTGTTGATTTACTGTACTCCATGATGATGATGATGGCAATAGTTACCATAATAATGATGGCCATGATTTTCCGGAAAACGGCTTCATTCATATCCTTGCCAATAAATACGCCCAACAGAATTCCGACCATCATCCAGGGTGTCAGTTTCCGGAAATGCTGCCATTGTGCATGGCGATTATAGTAGGATACAGCCGCTATATCAGCTATACAAAGCAATGGCAATACAATTCCTGTAGAAGATTTTCCTCCAAACACAATGGCCATCAGGGTTACGCTTAGCATGTCGATCCCCTTGAGTCCTGCTTTACCCAGACCGATGCAAAAAGAGGCCAGGAGAATCATTGACCAGGCGGGAAGTGAATAGAGGGAAAATAGATGCATGGGCAATGATAAGCAGAACTTTTCAGTAAAATAAATTGCTCAGGTCCCAAAAAATCCTGTCAGGAAGCCCACGCAGCTTACCTGAACGCTTATCGGGGTTTTTTGAAGATCGCAAAAAAAACTTCGGTCCTTTTTTCATAACCCAGTTTTTCATATACCTGAATGGCACGGTGGTTATCTTTTCTTACATGCAGAAACGGTGTACTGCCTGCTGCAATAACTTTTTGTGAAGCGATTGACAATAAATAAGATGCATAGCTTTTGCCCAGGTATTGGGGATTTGTACAGATGGCACTAATTTCTGTATATCCGGGCAGCTGCAATCTTTCTCCTGCCATCGCTATCAGTTCCTTCCCGTCAAATATGCCCATATAATTGCCGAACTCAATGGTTCTTTCATAAAAAGGGCCCGGCCTGGTGAGTGCCGTTAGTGCAAGCATACGGGGAATATCTTTTTTGGTAAGGGGCAGCGCAGTGGTACCGGGGATATCTACCTGAACCGGTTTTTTGCAAACCATCTGGTACAGCGGAATGGTGAAACTGATTTCAAAAGATCCGGGCAAAGCCTGTTCTTTTACTTTCATTATTGAAAAAGATCTCCCGACAGGTATCTTTTCTTCCAATTCGGCTAAATCTGCCTTGTCCCATTTGTTCAAAGCAATAAAGGGAGCAATATCTGCAGGAAAATATTTGAGTGTGGGGCCACCAGAATTGAAATGGGCCTGCCTGCTGCTTAAAGCCTCCCAAACAGGATTATCCAGATACGCTTTCATTGTTCAAATGTAATTGATCTTTGGTTTTTTTGCTTCTCGCGAATGCTTATGGCCGTTTTTAGCAGCTCATCCGAAAAGCCTGCCCGATACGCACTGTTTTTTTATTTATCTTTTCAAATAAATGATGCTTTGTTCATGCTAAAACAATTCCGATTTTACTATGGAAAACCCTCTCAAGCCCCATTACCTGATTCTGGACGGATTGCGCGGTGTAGCCGCTGTGCTGGTCGTGATTTTTCATTTGATGGAAGCCGTGTACCCTACACTGGAAGGGCATCCCATGCGACATGGTTACCTGGCGGTTGATTTCTTTTTCCTGCTTTCCGGCTTTGTGGTTGGTTATGCCTATGATGACAGGTGGGGAGTAATGACGGTAAAACAGTTTTTCAAAATTCGCCTGCTCAGGCTGCACCCATTGGTAATACTGGGTGTTACAATTGGTGCCCTCTGTTTTTGGTTCGACCCCTTTACCAGTATGCGTCCGCATTATGTTTTCACAGACCTGGTATTTGCTTTTGTGCTGGGCTGCTTGCTCCTGCCCTCTCCCGATATTCGGGGATGGGGTGAAACGCATCAGCTGGATGGACCCTGCTGGTCGCTATTGCAGGAATATATTGCCAATATCCTCTATGCATTGTTTGTAAGAAAATTCTCCAGAACAGCTTTATGGGTTTTGGTACTTATTAGTGCTGTCCTACTTACTTATGTGGCCAATCAGCGGGATGGTATTGGAACGGGCTGGAGTTATGAAACTTTCTGGATCGCAATTGTTCGCATGTTGTTTCCCTTTTTTGCGGGACTGCTCTTATTCAGGATGGGCAAATTAATCCGGGTGCAGGGCGCTTTTCTGGTTGCTGCTTTATTGCTGGCATTGGTGTTTTTTATTCCTTACATAAAATACAATGGTTTGTTTGAAGCGGGTGCCATCATACTGGTATTTCCCCTGATAGTATCGATTGGTGCCGGTGGAGAGGTTTCGGGAACGATGAAAAAAATATGCAGGTTTGCCGGAGATATCTCTTACCCCATTTATATAACCCATTATCCTTTCATTTACATTTATACGATGTGGATTGCAGAGAAAAAACCTCCTGCTGCTGCAATCATTCCGGTAGCCATCGGTTTGTTTTTCTTTTTTGTGCTATTGGCTTATCTGTCGCTGAAATTCTATGATGCTCCCGTAAGAAGCTGGTTGAAGAAGAAATACTTCTAATCAACGGGCTTCTTGTTAAAAGAAGTTGCTTTTAACCAAAATCTGTGTCATCAGTGGCAAAATTTAACAATGAAAAGATGTTGAAATTTTTTTTAGCCACAGATGACACAGGATAACACAGATCAGGAATCGTATGGATAAAGGCAACCTTATGTTTGCCATTGGTTTTTACTGCTGCCTTTGTTTTCTTTTACCAACTATCCAATAAATCAATCCACCGATAAATCCGGCCGGTATTCCTATGATTGCCAGAACGGGGAAAATGAAGGGTAATACAACAATTCCGGTGGCCAGGGAATCTGCTTTGAATCCGCTTTCGATAAAAGAGAGCAAACTGAATCCCAAAACAACAATGGCAGTTCCCAGTATACCGCCAAAGAAGACCGCCAGGAAAGGATTGGTAAAAATATAGGTTGATTTATACCACATATAAACAGAGATCGCTAAGGATAAGAGCAGGGCAATGATGCTTGCCAGTATGGTATTGTTGCTGTTAAAAACAGCAATGCATAACAGCAATGCAAAATAAATAACACCCAGAAAAGTAAGGAAGCTTAGAATAATATGTTTGAAAAGTTTCATGAAGGTTTTTTTAGAATTAACTAATTAGTAACTGATGATTGTTTACTGTTGGAAGCTTTGTGCCCCTTTTGGATAAAGACGAAAACAGCATAGTTGCCGGCAATACCTAAAATGGTGGCCTCTGCCTACTAAAAAATATCTTCTTTAGTGGGTATTATTGCTGAAATTAGGGGGACTAAAAAGGTTGTGATAAATGCCTCGGGAACTTAAGGACTGCACATAAAATTGTCTCAGGGTTTTCATGGTATTGGTTTTGGTTTAAATTAAGATAGCACAAATCTTCCGACATTTTAACAAATGCGTAAAAAAATAATCTTTCTGCCCATAGTTTTTTTTCATTTGTTCATGAACCAATGGATGGTATGGGGCCAATATGCACCGGTAACGGTATTTGAATCGGGAGCGATGGGTTACAAAAATTTTCGCATCCCTGCCATTATTCAATTACCTGATCATACGATTTTGGCCTTCTGTGAGGGACGCGTAAATGGTTTGAATGATTTTGGGGATATCAATATTGTGATGAAAACCAGCAGGGATGGCGGTAAAACCTGGTCGGGAATTCAAACCGTTGTAGATGCTGACAGGCTGCAAGCGGGTAATCCCGCACCAGTAGTGGATTTGACAGACCCCCGCTATCCCCGTGGCAGGATATTTTTATTTTACAATACGGGTAATAACCATGAAGGCGAAATAAGAAAAGGAAAGGGCCTGAGAGAAGTATGGTATAAGACTTCCCTAAACAACGGCGAAACATGGTCAGAACCCGTGAACATTACTTTACAGACACATCGGCCCAGTCAACCATCTCTTAACCCTGCCTACCTTTTTAAAGATGACTGGAGAAGCTATGCCAACACGCCCGGACATGCCATGCAGTTTTCAAAAGGGAAATACAGGGGAAGGATTTTTGTTGCGGCCAATCATTCAGCCGGTGAACCGCAAAAAAATTTCACCGATTATACAGCCCATGGGTTTTTTACCGATGACCATGGTAAAAGCTTCCGGTTAAGCGAGTCGGTTAATTTTCCCGGAAGCAATGAGTCTACTGCGGCAGAAATCGGCAATAACCGTTTGATGATGAACAGCAGGAACCAACAGGGTGACCGCAGGTTTCGCATCATTTCCATCAGCAGTGATGGTGGAAAAAGCTGGGAGAAGAGCTTTTTTGACAGCTCCTTGTCAGATCCGGTTTGTGAAGGAAGCCTGCTTTTTCTCGGATACAAAAAAAACAAAGCCATCCTTGCTTTTTCCAACAACGATGATCAACAGCAAAGAAACAAGCTTACCTTACGCATCAGCTTTAACAATGGTTTTAACTGGCAAAAAAGCATCGGCATTGACAAAGCTGATACCAATGTTCAGAAGGATTATACCGGTTATTCCGATATTGTTAAGTTAGACGGGCAGCATATCGGTATTCTGTATGAAAAAGACAATTATGCACGAATTGTATTTGCTGTAACAAAATGGGATTCACATGAATAGCGGGCTGGAAAAATATTATGCGCAAAGGGTAAAGCACCTTGGCAATCATTTGCTTGATTTTGAAACAAGCTTAGAGGAAGAATTGCTACACGAATTCAGGGTGGAACTGAAAAAAATGAGGGCACTTATTAAATTCTTGCAAAAAATTCATGGAAAAGCAGCTGTAAAAAAAACAAAAGAACTGCTCGACCTGGTTTTTCATACAGCAGGTACCCTCAGAGAGTTTCAGCTAATCCGGAACTGGTTACTGGCTAACCGTTTAACAGGAATTGAAGCAAAATTTTCGCGTGAAAACCTTATCCCTGCTAATTTTGGTCATTTCTTTTCCGGGCATCCCGGCTTTGCAAAAAAGCTGCAGCAGGCTTTGCATAAATCGGCCCGGCTCATAGAAAAAACCGGGCAGGATATTACCGACAAATACGCTGAAGAGCTCAAAAAAAATATCCTTGAAAAAATCAATGCCTTAGCACCGGCGTCATCCTGGCATAGCATCAGGAAACTATTAAAACAATGGATTTATGCCTGTAATTGGACTTCACTGCCTGAGCAAGCGAAGAACCGGACCCTGAAAAATTTCTCGCAGTTGCAGGAAGCTATTGGAATATGGCATGATAACCAGCTATTAAGCAATTATTTTGCCTCCATTCATTCAGCCATTCTGAAAGACCCTTATTTACTAAAAGAATGGGGCTTCGGAACAAAAAAAATCAATACCGCTTTAAAGTCAAGCTCAGCAAAGGTTTTGAAGCTATTAAAAAACCTGTTGCTTAACTGATAAGATGGTCAGGGCGGATTTTTTTGTTCGGGCATACAACTGCTAATAAAATATGTACAAAGCTGTTACCTGGCTTGATACCATTCCTCCAAACCATTTCCCGCCCATCAAAGCTTTGACAGGAAATCCTTGGCCAATCGTATATAATCATCGCTTCCGCCTTTTCTGGCGGTTTCCAGGCAGTCTTCGGCAGATTTTTTGGCAGCGGGGCCATCTCCCAAAGCTTTGGCTACAGCGGCTTTCAGGAAATGCATATAATAGGCTCCCGGATTGGATTCCAGCGCCTTATTTACATAATCCATTGCTTTGGGGAAATCCTTTCCCAGTTTTGCATTGAATACGGCGGCAGGAAAATAAGGTTTGGTATCGCTTTCCATCTGCCTTGCATAAGTTTCGCGAAGCCTTTCCACAATTGCGGTAGTGATTTCCAGTTCAACCAACACATGTGCCCAGGAAATTTGTAAGCAACAGGCTTCGTACCGGATATTGGCAAACTGCAGGCTGAGTGTTTCCGTAAAATGGCTTTGTTCCTGAACAGGTGTATACAATGAGAGGATATTAAATTGGGGATCATAGCCTCTTACGCCACCCGTCATATTTGAATTAAAAATAATCTCCCATTCTGTTTGATGGGGGATGGCAAATAATAAATAAGTGCCGGGGTCGATGCTTGTTCCGGCAATGGTTACGGTATCTGAAAACTGAATCTGTGTTGCTGCATCAGCCCCAAAACGCCAGAGTTTTTCCAAAGGGGCCAGCAGGCTGTTTTCCTGAAAAACAGACCTGCCCTGAACAGAAGGCCTTGCATAATTAAGCGTGATTTTACCCAGGCCAAAATCCTGTACCAAATTTTGACGGGGGCTGGCGCCGGGCATTGCATAATTGCTCATTGGAAGAAGTTTTATTGAGGCTCAAAATTATATTCCGTACCGAAAATAGTTAATTTAAGTATTCCTGACTGTATGGGCTGGGTTAAACCAATAACCCATGGCTGGGATATGCGTAAAATGCTGATTATTTCACTAATTTTAAGAAAACAGGATTTATGCCTACATGTAACCATGCAGACGGCAGGCGGGATTTTCTGAAAAAATCTTCTGCCATTGCTGCATTATACCTCTCCCCCTCGCTTTTTGTAAAAGCTTTTGCCATTGATAAGGTTGTTCCGCTTCCCGTAGAAAAAGAGAAAATAAATATTACCATTAATGGAAAAAATTATAACCTGGAAGTAGATATCCGCAGTTCTCTGCTTGATCTTTTGCGTGAACAGCTCAGCCTTACCGGAACCAAAAAAGGCTGTGATATGGGCCAGTGCGGTGCCTGCATCGTGCATGTAAACGGGAAAAAAGTGAATGCCTGCCTCACTGTAGCAGTTGACAACAATGGCAACAAAATAACCACCATTGAGGGATTGGCAACGGGAGACAAACTGCATCCCTTGCAGGAAGCCTTTGTATCGCATGACGGAATGCAGTGCGGTTATTGTACTCCCGGGCAAATCATGTCGGGCATTGCCTGTATTCGCGGAGGGCATGCCAACAGCAGAAAAGAAATACAGGATTTTATGGAAGGCAATATCTGCAGATGCGGTTGTTACCAGAATATTGTTGACGCCATTCTTGAAGTAAAAAAATCAGGTAAACCTGTTTAATTATTTTAAAAAAAATATATGTCTGAATTAAAACATACTTATTCGCCTTTTGCAGAAGATGACCGGGCCGATGGAACGGAGAAAGTAACCGGCAGGGCAAAATTTACTGCCGAACATCCAATACCCAATCTGGCTTATGGCCTGTTTGTATGCAGTACCATTGCCAAAGGAACCATCCGTGCGTTGGATAGCGCTGCTGCATTGAAATCTCCCGGCGTATTGGAAGTGATTTCCTACCAGAACTGCCCCGATGTACCCGGTTACAAACCAGCCGATAAATCCGGTTATGAATGGAGGGGATTAAAAGTGTTGAATGATAATAAGGTTAGGTTTTATGGACAGCCCATTGCATTACTGGTGGCCGACAGTTTTGAAAATGCGCTGGCGGCTTTAAAACTGGTGAAGGCAGAATATGTAGCGGAAGCATTTGAAACAGATTTTCATAAAGCGAGAAAAAATACTGCCTTACTAAAAAATTCGGGCACGTATAAAAGGGGCAAGGAAGGGGCCTATCAAACTGCTCCTGTATTTATTGAAGCAGAATACACGACTCCTATTGAAGTGCATAGCCCCATGGAAATGCATGCTACCATTGCAGTTTGGGAGGGCGATAATAAATTAACCGTGTACGATAAATCGCAGGGGCCCAAGGGAACACAGTCTACGCTTGCCAGAACATTTGGTATTCCTGAAAAAAACGTTCGGGTAATCACTGAATATGTGGGTGGCGCATTTGGTAATGCTTTGCGCAGCTGGCTGCATGTTCCGGCTGCTGTAATTGCGGCAAAAAAACTTAACCGCCCTGTGAAGGTTTTATTAACCAGACCACAAATGTTTTCACTGGTGGGCTACCGTCCGCAGTCCTGGCAGAAACTGGGTGTGGGTGCAGACAGGAGTGGAAAACTGATTGGCATTACGCATACCGCCATCAGCAATACCTCTGCCTATGAAGATTTCAGGGAGGGTATTGTGGATGTATCGAAATTTTTATATGCCTGTGAAAATGTTGATACAGACTACAAAATCTTACCCCTTGATATGAGCACCCCTACCTGGATGCGGGGGCCGGGTGAAGTAACCGGTTGTTATGCACTGGAATCAGCATTAGATGAACTTTCGTACAAATTGAACATGGATCCTGTTGAATTAAGGATCAAGAATTTTACTGCTGTAAACCCGGAAAACAATTTACCCTGGTCGCAGAAAAACCTATTGGAATGTTATGCCTATGGAAAAGAAAAAATAGGCTGGAAAAACAGGTCGGCCATTCCGGGAAAAATAAAGGAGAATGGCTGGGCCATTGGTTATGGTATGGGAGGAGGCGTATTTGGCGCCGGAAGGGGAACTGCTTCAGTAAAAATAATCCTTCTTGAGAATGGCAGGATTCAATTGCAAAGTGCTGTAAGCGATATGGGCCCGGGAACCAGCACTAGTATGGTGAAAATAGCAGCCGAGGCTTTACAGATGCCCGTGGAAAAAATAAAATTTATCCTGGGAGATTCTGATCTGCCTCCTGGGCCAACACAGGGGGGCTCGGGAACCACGTCTACACTGGGCTCGGCAGTAAGCCTGGTTTGTGAGGCATTGAAACAGGCTTTGAAAGAACTGGCTATTGCTACCATTCCGGCTTTTAAAAATATGTCTGCTGCAGACCTGGACATGAGCAAAGAAAACGTTTATGCTTTAAAAGATGCCAATACTACGGTAAGCCTGTCTGCATTGCTAAAGCAGGCCGGCAAGCCCATGCTTGAAATAACCAAAGAATCCGGACCTGCGCCTGCTTCTGAACGCAAACATGCCATCAATTCTTTTTCTGTTCATTTTGTGAAACTGCGCGTAAATAGCAAAACAGGAGAAGTACAGTTATTGAATGTGGTAACGATGGGCGATGCCGGAAAAATTATCAGTGAAAAAACTGCCAGAAGCCAGATGCTGGGAGGAGTGGTTGGCGGTATAGGAATGGCACTGAAAGAGGAGTTGACATTCAACCACCAAACAGGTGAAATAGCCAATGCAAGTTTTGCCAATTACCATGTACCCCTGCATACAGATATCCCTCATACAGATGTATGGTTTGTAAACAAGCCCGACCCCGTGGTTAATGCCATCGGTTCAAAAGGTGTGGGAGAAATCGCCCTCATTGGGTTTGCTGCTGCTGTTACCAATGCAGTATATAATGCCACCGGTAAGCGGGTGAGGGATTTACCAATTACACCTGAAAAACTGGGTTTTAAAAAAGCATAATGGGGTTCGTAGAAATACCAGAAGCGTTACGATCATTTGTAACATGACCCTTCCCGGCTATTCTTTTCAAAGAACCATAATCAGCGCATTATTAACCTATTTATTCTATTCTTTCACCTTATATCTGTTTGCTTCTGTTATTTCTTTTGCTTATCAGTTTAATTTGCGTTACTATTTTTTAACCGATCCCAATCAACGTGTCAGCAAAAAAAAATTTTCGAATAAAGCTATCCCTCTTACTGGCGTTTGGTATGGCCCTTTCTGCCGCTTATGCCCAAAATAAAAACAGCATTACAGGAATTATTAAAGAAAAAAACACTCCCATTGAATATGCAAATATTCTGTTGCTGAAAGACAGTGTGCATATTGATAAGGTAAGTATATCGGATAGTACAGGCGTATTTCATCTAAAAGATGTTTTACCGGGCAATTATTACCTGAAAGTGGAAATGGTTGGGTACCAGGCCAAACTGATGCCGGTATTTGTGCCAAAGGAAACAAGTTTGCTTAATCTTGGCATTGTTCAATTGCAACTCAAAGATATTGCGGTCAATAATCTGGAAATTAATTCACAAAGAAAGCTGATCAAAAAAACAAGCAATGGATTTATTTTCACTGCCAAAGATAATATTACACAGGCTGCAGGAACGGCTACCGACCTGCTGCGGAGTACACCTACTGTTGTAGTAGATATGGAAGGCGGCATCAGCATACGCGGAAAATCTCCGCTGATACTGGTCAATGGCAGGAATTCACAATTAAGTGCTACAGACAGGATACCTGCCAGTAATATTGAGAGTATTGAAATCATTAATACTCCACCTGCACAATACGATGCAGAAGCGGAAGGCGGTATCATCAATATCAAACTGAAAAAAAATATCTCTTCCGGAACCAATGGTTCTGTTGCACTGGGTATTGGCAAAGGAGTTGGCGGGAGATACAACAGCGCTTTCATCATCAACCACAAACAGGATAAATGGAATTTTGGTTTAACCTATGATAACCGCTTTGCTACGAGAACCCGAAATGCGGAAGCCCTCCGGACAAATTATTTTTTACCCGATGAATATTTTTTTATCCAAAGCCGTAATGATGACAGGTATGAACAAATTCAAAATCTTGGGCTTACCATTGACTTTGTACCCGACAAGAAAAACAGTTTCTCGCTTGAAACCATCGGCAATTGGGAAGGACAGGATAACAGGGAATTATTATATACACAGGTAGACAAATCCTCGCATGCATTTGTTTCCAAAAACTCCCGTTTCTCCAATGAAATAGCCCGCGAAAAAGCATTGGAATACGCCCTGAATTATGCCCGTTCATTTACCGACAAAAGAAAATCTCTCAAACTGAGCATCAGCAATGGCCATAACAACGACAAAGAAAATACTGATATCACCACACAATCGCTGAATGCCGATAATTCGCTCATGGGTACCCCTTTTTTACAAAGAACCTATAACTACGAGCTTTCCAATATTTTCAATGGCCGATTAGACTATGCATTTCCTGTAAGTACAACAGGAAGCATTGAAGCCGGTTTAAAGGAAACGCAAAGAAATACGCATGCCGACTATCAAAGCCAGCACTATATCAACAACAATTATGTGCCGGATAATAAAGCCAGCAATATTTTTGACTTTCATGAACGGGTTCATGCTGCTTATTTTCAGTATAAAAACATTATTGGATCTGTTGATTCCACTCGATGGAAATATGAAATTGGTTTAAGGCTTGAGCAGTCTGATAATAACGGCAAAACAAACAGCCAGTCGGTCAGCTTTAACAATAATTACCTCAATCTTTTTCCAACTGCCACGCTTGTTTATTTTGTTAATCCCACCGATTTTATCAAACTAAATTATGGACGGAGAATTAACAGACCCGGTATGGGTCAGCTGAATCCCTTTGTTGATATTACCGATTCGCTGAATCCGCACAGTGGCAACCCTTATTTAAAGCCAGAACTGATTAATACGCTGGAAATGGGATACAACAAGGAATGGAAAGATCTTTCTTTCACATTAAATGTTTTTTACCGCCAGTCCACCAATATCATCAGGCCCTATATTTTTCTTGACTCAAACGGCGTGGCATTGGTTAAGCCTTTGAATTTTGGCAATGGAATTACTTATGGTGTAGAAAATATCCTTTCTTATTCTCACGGCAAGTTTTACCATCTTTCCGCGAGCATTTCAGTTTTTAAGCAAAAAATAGATGGCAGTAATATTGGACCATCTGTTGGCACCGATTTGGTTAGCTGGTATGCCAGGTTCATCAATAATTTTATGCTGCCCGCTGCTACCAAATTGCAGGTAATCTGCAATTACAATTCACCAATCGCAACTCCACAGGGCACACGTATTGCTGTATACAATGTTGATATTGGTTTGCAGCATAAAGTATGGAAAGGCAATGGTGCATTGGGTTTGGCAATTACGGATATTTTCAACACACAGAAAAGCGGATTGACTGCTTTAACACAGGATTTTGATTACCACCGGACTTTCAAGGTAGATTCAAGAGCTGTTTTACTAACTTTTGCTTATTCTTTTAAGACCAAATTAAAAGACGAGCTGCTGCAAAATAAATTTTCCAACGACTAAATTTATTACCGCTTCCGGGTTTTTTATTTACTGTTTACATACAGCTCATTAAACAAAAATTTGAAAGTGCCATGTGTTTGTGCACGAAAAGTGATTTCGGGTCCGAAGGCAAATAATTTTCCTTCGCCAACTTTTGCTTCAAATGCTGTTACACCATTCTGTAAATAAGCCTGGCCCCATGCCCATCCACTTCTGAGAGGTTTGTTATTGGGAAACCATGCAATCGGTTTTACGGCCCCTTTGGAATTGGCATCAGGCGTAATATTGAATACGGGGCTTGCATCAAAATATACATCTGCTTCTCTGTTCATACCCCATGCAGCCTGGTTATCTGTATCAACACTTACACGCAATACGCTTCCGGGTATATAGAATTTTTCTCCGGGTAATTTTTTTTCCTGCCCATTCACCATTTCAACCAGTGCATCTTTTACTGGAAGGTTTAAATGATAGGCGAGGCTGGTACTGGAACCAATGGTAACCACGCTGCCCCCTGCTTCCATGAATTTTTTAAGTTCTGGTATAGATTTTTCAGTGCTAATTCTTCCGATTCTTGCGCGGAATTCTTCAGGAATTTCTTCCGGTTTTGGTTCTCTTCCTCCGCCGCGTTGCGGGAAATTACCGGCAGTTGCAGTTAATGCAGGTATTGCACCTCCTACAAAAACTATTACATCGTATTTAGAACGAAGGTTGCCGGTATCAATGTCTTTTGCATAAACGATGTCGACAGGAAAATGGTATTGTTCCATAATATAGCGCACCCATCCTGATGACATAGAGCCGCCATAATTGTCCCATAAAGCAATTCTTGCCTTACTTAATTTCTGCATGGCCAATGGTCGTTTGGCAGTTGCGTTAGCAACAACGCCGGCTTCCGTGATTATTTTTTCAATAGTTGTTTTTGATTTACCTGTTACAGGAATATAAAAGGACCCCACGGAATAATCTCCTTCCTTAATAGCTTCTGTAATCCTGTATATTTCCAATCCTTCTTTCAGCAAATCATTGGCAATGGTAAAAGATCTGTTGGTTCTGGCATCAATCAGGTACCCTTTGGCAGCAGCTTCTGCCTGTATCAAAGATTTGGGTTCCTGTAAAATACCATTGGGTAGTTTTTCGAATGGCCCGTCAAATGCATCCAATATGCGATCAAATTGTATGCCCATGGTATAGGCCAGGGTCCAGCCTGCGGCATCATAAGGTGCAATAGGTGGTCCGCCGGGATACTGAAAATCATTGGGATGATCCTGTGGTTCAAACATATCGAGCACATGGGGGCGGAAAGCCTGGTTGGTTTTTACCACATAAGAACCAGCGGGATAGTTTTTTCCTGCCACCGAAAAATCAGCAACTGCTTTGTGAATCGTGATACCGGTACCGATTAATGCGTTGATGAACCTTGTGGCTGTTG
>JBDKLG010000104.1:0-2989 GCA_039795695.1 Bacteroidota bacterium | reverse complement strand
GCCAGAAAGATAAATATCAGCAGCATGGTACCAATCAGCCATGTTTGCATGCTGAATTTTTCCCACAAGTATTACTGTGGATTGTAGCAATGCATGCTGTGAAATCAGTAACTGAACCTCGCTGAGTAACTCCTCTGTCTGGTAAATCATATATAAAACAGCTACTGTACCGGATTGAAGTAATCCATTGAATCCTTTTAATACGGTTACAGGATCTTTGTTTTCATTCAATCTGCCAACCCATAAAAAAACAATCCCTTCCGGAATGCCCAGTTTTTTTCTTGATTTTTCTTTATCTCCCGGTGTTAAATAAACAGACCCTTCCAATAAACGGTGACATTTGCTTATATCTCTAATAATTCTCTGCTCTATCCAGGCTGTAGTATTTCCCAGTGAAGTAAACAGGTAGCCATCTGCCAATCTGAGAAAAGATCGCTGCCAAAACAGTCCGGGCATTCCAGAGGGCAATTCTCCATGGTGCTGTAGTAAAATCTTGCACTTTTTTGGCAGTATTGTTCTAACCAACCGCAATTGCCAGGGAAAGCCAAAACCTTGTATTATCAATATTTCCGGTTGCTGTTTAATCAAAAAAATCAAGGTATCCCATGGAATGGAGAACCGGTTGCTCCCTGCCTTAAAAATATAAATGGGAATATTTTTAAGCAGTTTTACTGAGCTTCTGTTCCAATGTTTTACCAGAATAAGTTCCTTTTTTTTATCCAACCAGGGAATATATCCATAGGAGGATTGCTGGGCTTCCAGCATATCCTGCGGCGTCAGGTATTCCTTGTTTACAAAAAAAGTAAGGTCAATTATTTTCATATTTTATAAGCTCAGATTCAACGGTAATTGGGCGTCTTCTTTTAACAATTTTATTTGTGCAATTAAATCAATCAGCACAGTTTTACCGTATTTCAGGGTTTTGTTCAAATAAAAAGGGGCATATGAGTCCATGCTTAGGCCTGCAAGCTTTAATTGTTCACATAATTCATTGTCGAAAAATACAATCTCTCCTTTTTTCACTACCAATAAAATATCAGCCGGTTCCAATGCAAAAAAAGCATCTAAATTTTCAAGTTGATCTTTTCGTTTTGCAAGAACAAGGTCGGCTTTGTAGCCTTTTTTTATCGAAGCTGCCTGTTTTATATTCCAGACATCTGCAGCTTCACTTGTAATACTTGCAAATAATTCTTCCCGGGTTAAATAGCCAAGTTTTTCTGCAATTCTTAAGTGTTCCCATATATTCCAACCTGCTGTAAGGGTGGAGTCGGACCCAAACAGAATTTTTGTGTGTTTTTTTAACTGCTGAACAGGTGCAGTAGTTCCAAACATAAACATATTGGAAGCCGGACACCAAACCAATGCCCTGAAAGCCTTTGCCTGTATTTCCGTCATTGAAACGCCATGTACTCCTACCAATGCTCGAGTAAACCAGTTTCCTTTAATAAGGGAGTCTATTTCAGACTGTGCAATCTGGTCAGTACCTTCTCCGGTATGAATCACTATTTTTTTGTTCGGGGAACGAGGTTTATTCAGTTTCCATAACCAGTTTTTTTCAAATCCAACTGAATGCAGGGAAATCTCCGTTTGAATTACATCAATCCATTCATTTCCGGGAGGCAAATAATCGCCATGGTTTACTACTGTTGTAAAACCATTCAGTAGGTTTTTGTAAATACCCCATTGAATTCTCAATGCCTGCGGAATGCGCAGTATTTCCTTGATGGATGATTTCCGGCTGCTATGTATATCATTTCCCCACTCGCGGTAGTTCTTGTAAATACCATTTCCCAGCTGAGGAAAAAGATTAAAATCAAGGTGATCATGCGAATTGATCAGTCCGGGAAAAGCGAGGGCACCATTCAGTTCAATAGAGCCGCTCACAGGGTTTGTGTTATCACCCGTACCGACCCACTGTATTTCTTCAAATTTACCATCCTTTAGCAAAATGCTTGCCAGTCCGGGATTCGTTGCAGAAACAACAGATACATTACGAATGAGCATAACGTTTTTTTAATCGGACACCATAAATGATTTTCATGCCCTTGAACTTTTCGTAAACAGACAATGCATTTTGATTCTCATAAAATGATATAACGGATTCATCTATTTTACTTTCCACAATACGGGTAAAACTTAACCCAAGTTGTCCGGCAATATGTTCAATCTTTTCGATAGAATGTACGTAATTTTTAATAGTTATCAGCTTATTGCCTGATTGAAAAGTCCGTTTTGCTCCCTTAGCCAAAGCTTCCGGATGATAATCTGTTAACAGTATTTCACCTCCGGGTTTTAAAACCCTTGTCCACTCTTTTAATGCTGCCGTTATGTCTTCTATATGTGCAATGGTAAGGGTTGAAATAATCAGGTCAACAGAGCCATCCAGCTCAGGAAGCAGGTTATTCTGCAGCTGATAGAAAAAGTAGTCCGGAAATTTCTTTATTGCCATACTTAACATTTCTCTGGATACATCATAACCCTTTATAGTTAAGGGTTTTTCTGAGAGTATTTTTGGCCAGTGCCTTCCTGTTCCGCACCCAATATCGATGACCGATTTATTTGTAAATGTTGTTTCAGCCATTAGTGATGCTACCAGTTTCTCGTCAAGAAAAAGCATCAGGTTATTTGGTTGGGCATCATATTGAGAGGCCCAGATGTCATACGCAGTTTCCGCTTCGGTGGTTTTGGCGTTTTTTGTGAAAAAGGACGAAATAGTTTTGAACAAGGTTGAAATTGATCTCATTACCGGGCTAAAATATTGGTTAGGATATTAAAAATAAGGATATAAAATAAGGTCTGGATCAGGCAACCCATTACAGGCCAATTTCGTTTTATCAGTTGTATTAAAAGCCCCATGAAGAAAGTACTGCTTTTCAACCCCAAAAGTGCTGATAAAAAGTATCGGATCCCCAATTCCATCATGAATATCGCTGCATCCCTTAATAACCTGGCAGAATGGGTGATAGTGGATGGAAACCGGGAATCTGAA
>JBDKLG010000103.1:0-5124 GCA_039795695.1 Bacteroidota bacterium | reverse complement strand
ATAAATAGAGCCATTGGGGCCCCATGATATCTATGCTTTGAAGAATGGGCACAAAATGTATTAACAGGTAGCCCAAACAAAAGATAAAACCCGGAATATCCCAATTGTTCTTAGCGGTCATCGGCTGTACCTGAATATTCTTTTTTTCTTGCCCTGTAGCAGGGTTTGGTCTCCTTTTACTCATTGAATCAGGATTAATCTACCATGACTGGTGATAAATATGGTTAAATTATTGAATAGCAGTTAGTTTGACATAAGTAAATCCTGTCATAAAGACTAAAATTAATTGATATTTCAGGTATTTGCCCAAAGAAAATAAAGACTATTGTACTAAAATGGGATTTTTTTAAGGTAAAACAAGCAAGGAAGTTTATTTTCTCTCATTTTAGATAAAATACTTTCAAAAATACTTGTCTATTCCATCCCAGCCTCTTACCTTTGCAACCCCAATCAGAAAATTGGGTTTTGACTATGTCTCAGCGAATCAGAATCAAATTACAATCATACGATCATAATCTGGTAGATAAATCTGCCGAAAAAATCGTAAAAACCGTACGCAGTACTGGTGCAGTAGTTACAGGACCTATTCCTCTGCCTACACACAAAAGAATCTTTACTGTATTACGTTCACCCCACGTGAATAAGAAAAGTCGTGAACAGTTCCAGTTATGTACGCACAAGCGTTTACTGGATATCTACACTTCTTCTTCCAGAACGGTAGATGCGTTGAGTAAATTAGACCTGCCTTCAGGCGTAGAGGTTGAAATCAAAGCTTGATAAAAGCAAATCGCTGAAAGCCTAAAGCTGAAAGCATTAGTTCTTATAAATGAATCACCTGCCAATCTTCAACGAAAAAGCAGCTCTGAAAGTAACTAACAGATTCGGATAGAAACAGGGGGGTACAGCAGTTGAACCCTTCGAAGTCATAAAATCCGCATCGTAACATATAAACAGGCCCTTCGAGGTTTGTTTGCTTCCGGTACTTCCTCTTCCACCAGATACACGGTGGAAAACAATGGAAAAGGTCGGCAGAAAACAGGGATTGAATTCCGATTTCATCATCGGAATGTCCTAATAACCAAGCGGGGCTATAAACCGCAAAAGATGAAAGGTATTATTGGTAAAAAAATCGGGATGACAAGCATCTTCTCTGCAGATGGCAAGCAAACGGCTTGTACCATTATTGAAGCTGCTCCCAACACAGTTACCCAGGTAAAGACAGTTGAGTCTGACGGGTATACTGCACTTCAGTTAGCTATCGGCGATAAAAAAGAGAAACACAGTACAAAAGCCGAGTTAAACCACTTCGCAAAAGCACAAACAGCTGCTAAGAAATTCGTTAAAGAATTTCGCAATTATTCCATAGAAAAAGCATTGGGTGAAACCATTACGGTAGACATTTTTGCCGAAGGCGATTCTGTTGAAGTAGTAGGAACTACCAAAGGAAAAGGTTTCCAGGGTGTTGTAAAACGCCATGGTTTTTCCGGAGTAGGTGAAGCAACCCATGGTCAGCATGACCGTTCCAGGGCACCGGGTTCTATTGGCGGATCTTCTTATCCTTCCAGGGTATTCAAGGGGATGAGGATGGCTGGCCGTATGGGCGGTGACCGTGTGAAAATGAAGGGTTTGAAAGTGGTTAAAATTTTCCCTGAAAAGAATTATATACTGATCAGTGGTTCAGTTCCTGGACATAACGGGTCGATCGTTTTAATCCAGAAATAATCACCAATTAATTCAAAGAACATGCAAGTAGACGTATTAAATATAAAAGGACAGAAAACAGGCAGAACGGTTGAATTGCCGGCTGAGATTTTTGGTATTGAGCCAAATGATCACGTGATTTACCTGGCTGTTAAACAATATCTGGCTGCAGGCCGTCAGGGTACACATAAAGTGAAAACCCGTGCAGAAGTTCATGGTGCAAGCCGTAAACTTCATAAGCAAAAAGGAACAGGTGGTGCCCGTAAGGGTAATATCCGTAACCCTTTGTACAAGGGTGGTGGTACCATCTTCGGACCAAAACCACATTCTTACGATTTCAAACTGAACCGTAAAGTGAAGGATTTGGCAAAGATCTCTGCCTTGAGCCATAAAGCAAAAGACAGTGCCATTTTTGTGGTGGAAGATATGAACCTGGATCTGCCTAAAACCAAGCAGGTTGCTGAAATGATGGCAAACCTGAATGTGGCCAACAAGAAAACATTGATTGTATTGCCTGAGTACAATGATAATTTGTACCTGAGCACAAGGAATATTCCAAACATAACCAGTTCATTGCTTGCTGATATCAACACTTATGAAATCATGAATGCTGATGTTTTGGTAATCACTGAAAACACTGCTAAAATCTTCAATGAAGAGGAAAGCGCTGTAGCATAATTTAAGTAACGTTTCAAACAGAATCAAATGAAACTGACTGAAGTATTGATAAAACCCATTTTAACTGAGAAAGCCAACGCTCAACAGGAAAAATTAAGAAGGTATGCATTCAGAGTTGACCGCAGGGCCAACAAACTGGAAATTAAGAAAGCTGTAGAAGAATTCTATGGAGTAAGTGTGGTAGATGTAAATACAGCTGTTGTTCCGGGAAAAAACAAAGCCCGTTACACGAAAGCCGGATTCATCCAGGGCATGAAAAGTGCTTATAAAAAAGCATTGGTTACTGTTGCAGATGGAGAAAGCATCGACTTGTATTCAAATATTTAATTTATAGTTCGCAGAGCTGAAAATTCTGCGGTTTAAAAGTAAAAAAATGGCACTTAAGAAGTACAAACCAATCACAGCAGGAACTCGTTGGAGAATTGGTAATGCTTATGCTGAAATCACTACCAACCAGCCTGAAAAAAGTTTGCTGGAGCCTCAGAAAAATACTGCAGGCCGTAATTTTCAGGGCCGTCGCGTATCCCGTTACATGGGTGGTGGAAACAAGCAGCATTACCGCATCATCGATTTCAAAAGAAATAAAAGAGGTATCGCTGCTACAGTTGTATCAATTGAATACGATCCAAACCGTACTGCATTCATTGCTTTGCTGCAATATGCTGATGGTGAAAAAAGATACATTATTGCACCCCAGGGTTTACAGGTGGGAGCCAATGTTATTGCAGGAGACGATGCAGCACCCGAAATTGGTAATGCATTGTTGATGAAGAATATGCCCCTCGGTACAATGATTCATAACATTGAACTACAGCCAGGTCAGGGCGGTAAAATGGTTAGAAGTGCAGGTTCATCTGCGCAGCTGGCCAATAAAGAAGAGAGCTATGCTATCTTAAAAATGCCTTCCGGCGAATTGAGAAAAGTATTGATCAACTGTTATGCAACTGTTGGAGTAGTATCTAACAGCGACCATAACCTGGAAACTGCAGGTAAAGCCGGTAAGAACCGCTGGAAGGGTATCCGACCACGTGTTCGTGGTGTTGCGATGAACCCGGTAGATCACCCGATGGGTGGTGGAGAAGGTAAAGCTTCCGGTGGACATCCACGCAGCCGTACAGGTAAATATGCCAAGGGTGAAAAAACACGTACCAAAGGAAAAGGTAGCGATAAGCTGATTATCCAGAGAAGAGACGGAAAAAAATTAGCTAAATAATCTCATAAACTAATAGACCAGTAAACTAAAATAATTATGGGTCGTTCGATTAAAAAAGGTCCTTACGTAGATGCAAACCTGCAGGGTAAAGTAGATGCAATGGTTGACGGTAAATCAAAGAAAGGTGTAATTAAAACCTGGAGCCGTCGCAGTACCATCACTCCTGATTTTGTTGGTCACACATTTGCGGTGCACAACGGAAACAAATTTATTCCGGTATATGTAACAGAGTTTATGGTAGGCCACAAATTAGGTGAATTTGCTCCTACCCGTAATTTCAGAGGACACGCAGGAACTAAGAAATAAATTAAGTTAGAAGTTAGGAGTTTGGAGTTATTATAACCCTGAACTCCAGACTCCAAACTCCAAACTAAAAAGAAATGGAAGCAGTAGCTAAACTGAACAATTATCCCACAGGCCCGCGCAAAATGCGCTTGTTGGCTGATGTGATTCGCGGAATGGAGGTAGAGAAAGCCCTGGCTATTCTTGAGCACCACCCACAGCACAATGCCACGCCTTTAGCAAAATTGCTGAAGAGTGCCATTAGTAACTGGGAACAGAAAAACAGCGGAGCCAGTGCAGCAGACAGTGCATTGGTTGTGAAAACAGTATTTGTAGATGGTGGCCGCGTGCTAAAACGCATGCGTCCGGCACCACAGGGTCGCGGATACAGAGTTCGCAAACGCAGCAACCACGTAACATTAATCGTAGATTCTAAAAACTAATTGTAAAACCTCTATATGGGTCAGAAAGCAAATCCAATTGGTAACAGGTTAGGTATCATCCGCGGATGGGACAGCAACTGGTATGGTAGTAAGAAAGACTATGCATCCAAGTTGATCGAAGATCATAAGATCCGTACTTACCTGAATGCCCGTATTAACAAAGGTGGTATTGCCAAAATTGTTATTGAGCGTACACTGGGTAAGTTAATCGTAACAATTCATACTTCCAAGCCGGGAATCATCATCGGTAAGGGTGGTGGAGAAGTTGACCGGATTAAGGAAGAATTGAAAAAATTAACCGGTAAGGAAGATGTTCAGATTAACATCCTCGAAATCCGTCGTCCTGAACTGGATGCTGCCATTGTAGGCGATACCATTGCGAGACAGATTGAGAACCGTATTAATTTCAAGCGTGCTACCAAAATGGCGATAGCTTCTACACTCCGTATGGGTGCTGAAGGTATCAAAGTGAAACTGAGCGGACGTTTGGCAGGTTCTGAAATTGCCCGTAGTGAAGAGTTCAAACAGGGTCGTACACCATTGCACACTTTCCGTATGGATATAGATTATGCCAATGTATTTGCTCAAACAGTATATGGCAAAATCGGTATCAAAGTATGGATTTGTAAGGGCGAAGTTTTAGGAAAACGCGAACTGAATCCGAATTTTGTTGGTGGTAAGAATGATATGAGCGACAGAAGAGATGGTGGCAGAAGCGGTGGTGATGACAGAAGACCGGGTGGCGACAGAAGGGATGACCGCAGAAGTGGCGGTGGAGACAGAGCTGGTCGTGGTGGTGATAACCGC
>JBDKLG010000102.1:0-5556 GCA_039795695.1 Bacteroidota bacterium | reverse complement strand
AGTGTTTAACCAGGATGGGTAAATCACGGTAAGATTGCATCCACCCCCTGTAGGTGTTCCATATATATGGAACACCTACAAGGGGTGGATTCAATCTTACCGTGATTTACCCATCCTGGTTAACCAATGGGCCAATGTGGTACGATGGGAAATGCGCA
Source organism: Bacteroidota bacterium (assembly GCA_039795695.1). Lineage (GTDB taxonomy): Bacteria > Bacteroidota > Bacteroidia > Chitinophagales > Chitinophagaceae > Sediminibacterium. The sequence continues at coordinate 5,398 of JBDKLG010000102.1, read as the reverse complement.
CAAGATTGTTTTTAAGAACTGCCGAATTTTTATGGCAGGAAGGGCATACAGCGCATGCCACAGCCGCCGAAGCAGTTACAGAAACCAGGTTAATGCTGGACGTATACGCTGATTTTGTAGAGAACTGGATGGCATTGCCCGTAATCAAGGGGGTAAAAACAGCCAATGAAAGGTTCGCCGGGGCAGAAGATACTTATTGCATTGAAGCACTGATGCAGGATGGAAAAGCATTACAGGCAGGAACATCGCATTTTCTGGGACAGAATTTTGCGAGGGCTTTTGATGTAAAATTCAGCGACAGAGAGAATAAACTGGATTATGTGTGGGCAACAAGCTGGGGTGTTAGTACAAGATTAATTGGCGCCCTGGTAATGGCACATAGCGATGACGACGGGTTGGTATTACCTCCGAGAATTGCCCCTGTTCAGGTAGTGATAGTGCCTATTTACAAAGGGGATGAACAAAAATCGCAGATTGACGAGAAAGTGTATGCCATTGTTAAAAATCTGAAAGCACTGGGCATTTCCGTTAAATACGATGATACGGATAATGCAAGACCCGGCTGGAAATTTGCTGAATATGAATTGAAAGGAGTACCGGTTCGTGTGGCAATTGGTGCAAGAGACCTGCAAAACAATGTGCTGGAAATTGCCCGGAGAGATACCAAGGAAAAAACTACCGTTAGCATGGATGGCATTGAAGCCTATATTCAGCAATTGCTCGTGGATATTCAGTCTGCCATGTTCGATAAGGCCAAAAAGTTTCGCGATGAAAGAATCACCAAAACAGATAATTGGGATGAGTTCCTGCAATTACTGGACACCAGGGGCGGATTTCTTGCGGCTCACTGGGATGGCACAAGCGAAACGGAAGATAAAATCAAGGAATTGAGCAAAGCAACCATCCGGTGCATTCCTTTAAACAATGAGCAGGAGCAGGGTACCTGCATTCTTACAGGCAACCCTTCTACACAGCGGGTTTTATTTGCCCGGGCCTATTAATAAATTAAAGAGAGGGTGGGGCTAGTATCTACGTACATAAAAACTGCCCTCTCTTACAGTAATTCCTATCAGCATTTTTATGAAGCAGCGACCCATACATTCTTCCATGCAACCTTACCTGGAAGGTAAAGTGATATTGATCGACAAGCCACTTCACTGGACTTCATTTGATGTGATTAAAAAAATAAGGTGGCTTACCAAAATAAGCAAAGTAGGTCATGCCGGCACTTTGGACCCACTGGCAACAGGCTTGCTCATTGTTTGTACGGGTAAATTTACCAAGAAGATCAATGAATATATGGGGATGGAGAAAGCCTATACCGGCACTTTTACCATTGGTGCCACAACTCCTACCTATGATCTTGAATCGGAGCCTGTTAACCAGAAAGATATCTCACATATAACGGAGACCCAGATTCAGGAAGCCGTAAAATCCTTTACCGGATTGATTTTGCAAACGCCTCCCATACATTCGGCTATTAAAAAGGAAGGCCAGCCTGTTTATCTTGCTGCAAGAAAAGGACTGGAAGTAAAACTGGAGCCCAGACCTGTTACCATTCATTCTTTTAGCATTGACAGAATTGAAGGGTCACTGCTTTATTTTACTGTAGTCTGTTCAACCGGCACTTATATCAGAAGTCTGGCCAACGATTTTGGTGCGGCGCTTGGGGTAGGTGGGTATATGAGCAGTTTAAGAAGAATCCGCATCGGAGAATTTGATGTAACCGATGCGCTTTCGATGGATGCTTTTGAACTATCCATTAAAACACTCACTGCATCAGAAGGGTAGGCCAATCCCTAATTGAAGGGCATAGTTATTAACTTTTAATCCATTGGGTCTGTTTTCAAACCATTGGAATTCAGTCATCCAGCCATTGTTATATTGCCTGGCCGGGTCTTTCACCCGATACGCCCAATCAAGCCTGATTAAAAAATAAGAAAAATCAACCCGTATTCCAGTTCCGATACCTATTGCAAGATCGCGGGTAAAATTACTGAATGAGAACTGGGCCGACGGATCGAGCGGTATTGGTTTGAGGGACCATATATTTCCCATATCTGCAAACAAGGCAGTTGCGAGTTTTACACCGGCAATTGTTGCCAGGGGAAAACGGTATTCCACATTCGCTTCAAATCGCATATCACCAAATCTGTCGCGATAACTATTGGAACTGGTATCTGAATCGGTTAATGTGGAACTACCCAGCCCCAATTGCCGCAGAGGCCAGGCACGCATGCTATAAGGCCCCCCTGCCGAAAACTGCTTGAATACAGGCAAAGTGAGGTCTTGAACAGAATCCTTCCCATAATTATATCCCAGCCCTAGTAAAGCCCGGTATGCAAGAACAGATCTTTTTATTTTGACGACCTGCCTGTATTCTGCCTCAGTTTTGATAAACCGGTAAATATTGTTTTGCACCCCATTGATCAGTCCAACCAATGCACCTGATTCCTCGATACCGATATGGAGGTAATGGCTTTTGTCGGGGTTATGTGCATTATTGAAATTTTTAACCAGTGATAAGGTTTGACTGATTACATTTCCTGAATTAAATGAGGACCTTAAAAAAGGGTTTGTAATGAACAATTCCCTTAGCCCATCCAGTGTATCAATTTTGTACAGTTCCAGGTTAAAGGGTTTGTAAATCCATAAGTTTTTTCCTTTTTTCCATTCATAACCCCAATTGGTAACCAGTGATTTTTGTAAATAATAACCTCTTCTGTCTACATAAGTTCCGGAGACACCAAAAAGTGTTTTTTTATCCTCTATTTTATCCAGGGCTTTCCAGCCTTTGAAAGGAACAATTAGTTTGGGAAATACATAAGTGTGGCCCAAACTAACCAGAAAAGTTTGTAATAATTCAGGGGAGCTTGAGTTGAATAAGTTTAATTCAATACCCGTTCTTAATGAGGCAACCGACTGTATGGCCCTTTTCCATACGTTTTTATTATTGTATCCCAAATTAGTAGAAAGCCCCCAAAGATTACCAATGCCAATATCGGCAGTGTTCAAACTGGCTTCCAGTTCAATCGAGTAGTTTTGTTTGATATTGGGTACCAGAAAAAAATGAATGTCCAGGGTATCATTGTTTCTGATAATGGGTTTGGCATCTACCTGCTGCCATGCACCAATGCGGCCCAGGCTGTTGATTGATTTAAAATAATTGGTTTCATTGTATAAACTGCCATAAGGCATAAAACTATGGTCTCTTAGGGGAGGATATTTGAACTTACCCTCCTTATACCGCATCGTAAAATCTTTGTAGACATCTTCCTTGAATCTGCCCTGCTCAGGTAAATCGTCAATAATATCGGTGATTTTAGTTTCGGGATAGTAATAGATTCTGCCGATATGGTATTGCTTTAGTTTGGAACTGTCTTCAATTTTACGGTTCAGTACCTGTATATTCCAGGTAGGATTTTCTCTTCTGGCTTTTTCTGCATCTGCAATTAAACGGGCCTGTACAAAGGGGTCCAGTGTTAATTTCAGCAACTTTGCATCTGTGGTATCTACCAATGTGTAAATATCTTCCCGGGTAAATTTGTAGTAACCATTATTCCGGTAATAACCCACCAAACGATCGAGCTCTGCGCTGATTCTTTGTTTGTTATAAGGGGCGCCTTTTTTTAAAAGAGTTGCTGTCATTGTTTCCCTGGTTAACTGCTGCAGCGTACTGTCTCCCATGGTAAAACTTACCGAGTCGATGGTGATATTTTTACCCACATCAATGGTCATGGCAATACTGGCCTGTATTTTATCGGCAACCGTGTCAATTTTAACAGAGTCTTTAAATGAAGCGTGGTAATATCCTTCAGAATTCAGGTAGGCGTTCATGAAGTTGATGGAACGGTATATATTGGCAGAATCAAATACAGCCGGGTTTTTGATAATGTACCGGATACCGAATTTTTGCAGTTTCCTTACTTTTAAGCTATCATCCCAATAATTATTCAAACTGGTTAATAAACGATTTTTCTCATCTTTGGAAAGCTCCCCGTTCAGGGTTATCTTGTTGTCATAAACAAAAGCTTTGTTCTGCGGATAATCCTTGACAACTGTTTTTTGCAATAAGGAGCAGGAACTAAACAAACCAACTAACAAACCCGTTAGCAAAAAATGATGCAGAAGAAACTTACGACGGGTCAAAAGCATATAGAATGTTAAGCAAGAATGAGCTCAAATATATTCAATCTTTGTGCCAGAAAAAACAAAGACAGGAAGAAGGCTTATTTATTGTGGAAGGACCCAAAATGGTTGAAGAGCTCTTAAACAGCAAATATGCGGTCAGGAGGCTTTTTGCCACAAAGGAATGGATCAGTGAGCATTCAGTAAACGGGCCATTCCCTGAGGAGGTAAACGAAGCAGAACTTACCAGGATATCCTGTTTACAAACACCCAACCAGGTTTTGGCCCTGGTTGAACAAAAAGATCCGCCGGATGAGCCTGTATTGGAGGGTAAGCTCACACTGGTGCTCGATGGGATTCAGGATCCCGGAAATTTTGGAACGATTATCAGAATTGCAGATTGGTTTGGCATCGACCAGATTGTGGCAGGAGACAATACCGTGGAGTTGTACAATCCAAAGACAATTCAGGCTACCATGGGTAGTTTTATGCGGGTAAATTGCTGGTACCGCCACCTGTCAGATTTCCTTCAATCGGTAAAGATTCCTGTTTATGGTGCATTATTAGAAGGTAAAAGTATGTATGAGCCAATCAATTTTACCGAGGGGCTGTTGCTTATTGGAAATGAAGGAAGGGGCATTGATGCGCATCTGCTAAAATATATCTCAGACCCCATCACGATTCCCCGCATGGGTAAGGCAGAGTCGTTGAATGCGGCTGTTGCAACAGGGATACTGGTAGCACATTTAAAGAAATAACAATTGCCCGGCGGGCCATTACCTGAATTGTATGGCTTTTACGGGGTTGATTTTTTTAATAATCCAGGTAGGTATAATCAGGGAGGCATAACAGACCAATGCCGTTGCTCCGCAAACAGTTGCTATTTGCCACCAGATAATATGTACCGGGGCTTTTGAAACATAATAGGAGGATTCATCCAGTTGAATAAAACCTGTGTACTGCTGTAAAAAGCATAAACCTGTTCCCAGCATAAAGCCAATGCCAATGCCTAAAATGGTAATAACCGAAGCATGGTAAATAAAAATCTGTTGAATCACCCCATTGTTTGCACCCAGTGCTTTCAATAGCCCCACCATCCTGGTTCTTTCCAATATCAATATCAGGAGGCAGGTTACCAGATTGATGATGGCAACAATAGACATAATGATAAAGATCACATTTCTGTTTACATCCTGGATACCCAGCCAGTCAAATATATTGGGATAAACTTCCTGGATAGTTCTGCTCATCCATTCAGCAGGAAGGGCAT
>JBDKLG010000101.1:0-21045 GCA_039795695.1 Bacteroidota bacterium | reverse complement strand
TTCACTTTCAAACGCAGTTCGCTTTCTTTTTCCTGCAATACGCTGCGCAGGTTATAGTAGGCCTGATCGGCTTCATTCAATTGTTTCTCTTCTGTCTCTTTCTTACGAAGCATTTCCAGCAATAACTCTTCAGATGCTACCAGTGCTTTTCCGCTTTCTTCGATATTGGCACTGGCTTCACTTAACTGGGCCGTATTGTTTCCAATCTGTGCATGTAAATCATTGAGCTGGTTTTCTTTGAAAACCAATTCCTGTTTCAGTGTGGTAATCTTGCTTTGCTGTCGTGTAAGCTGCAGGTTGGTTTCATTGTATTGAACAGAAGCCAGGTTATATTCATGTTCGGATGCCTGGTAATCCTGTTCTACGTTTTTCAGTTCTTCAGCAGTTGTTTGCAGTTGTGCATTCAGTGAATGGAATTCTTCGCGGGTGGCTGCAATGGCATCGTGCTCTGCTTCCAGGCGCTGTTCAATATCTTCCAGTCTTTGTAAACCATTCTGCTGTGCGGCCTGCAGGTTTTCCATGCGGTTTCTGGCGGCAAATAGCTGGTTGGTTAACTGGTTAATCTCATTCTCTGTTTGCTTGATGGCTGTTTCCTTCAATTGGTCGTTGAAAGCAATTACCTCATTGTGTTTTGCCTGTATGTCCGACTTCAGCAAATTAACAACGGCTTCCTGGTCGGCAATTTCTTCCTGCAGTTTTTCCAGGTTTTTGGCACGGCCAATTTTCTTTCCTTCAAATAAACCAACGCTTCCGCCTGTTAGGGTGTATTTTCCTTTTACATATTTACCATGTTTTTCCAATACAACCGCACCGTTGCTGTTTTCAATGGCTTCCTCATTTTCTGCGATGTAAACATTGCCCAGCAGGTATTCTGCCAGTTTCTGGTATTGACCATCCACTTCAATTACATCCAATGCTTTAATGGTATTGGCAGGCTGGTGTGTATCAATGCGTATGCCGGCAAATTTCTCCAGCATGAAGAAATTGGCTTTCCCTTTTTTGTGTGCATCGAGTAAATGAACGGCCTGTAAACCTTCTTCCAGGTTATTGACAACATAATAGTTCAGGTAAGGTTCCAGCACATTTTCGACAGCTGTACGGAATTCTTCCTTTACATAAATGATATCGGAAAGTATGGGTGCAGCATGGTTCCACTCAGGGTTTTTGTGCAGAAATTTAATGCTCTCAGGATATCCTTCCATCGAATCGATCAAACTCTTCAAAAGATTGAATTCGTTGCGCTTGGAATCGAGTTTGCGGTTTTCTTCGTTTAGCTCGTTGCGTAAAACTTCCAGCTGGGCCTGCGTTTCAAAGATCTGTTCCTTGGTCTTTTCCTGGTGCTCCTGCAATTGCTGCAGGTCGATTCTTTTGGCTTCGAGTGTGGTTTCTTTTTCTTCAAGCTCAGTGGTCAATTGCGCCAGCTGGGCTTCTCTGTGTTGTTTTTCTTCGGTTAACTGTGTTTGCGCTCTTTGCAGGTTGAGGATGGAAGTATCGGCTACCGCTACTTTTTTCTCGGCGTCAAACTGGCTGCGTTGAATTTGCTGATAGCGGTTACGCAAAGCATCCACTCCGGTTCTTTTTTCATCAAATATGCGGCGCTTGTCTTCTACGTCTAATTTTGCTGCCTCAACCTTGTCCTGCAGTTCCAGTAAATTGGCTTCTTCTTCTCCTACCTGTATCTGGGTATATTGAATGGAATCGCCAATTGTTTTCAGCTGGCCTTCGGCTTTTTCCAGGAACTCTTTAAGGTTGGTTTCTTTTTCTTTCAGGTAATGTAATTTCTGCGTTGCCAGGTTTTTCTCATTTTCCCTGGTACGCAATTCCTGCAGGTATTCATTGAATTCGTGCTGCATTGTTTGCAAGGCCCTTTCTTTTTCAATGAAACCTACTTTCTCCTGTTCAATAGCGGCTTCTTCGGTAGCAATTTCAGCTTCCAGCTGTGTTCTTTTGTTGATCTCCAGTTCCTGCTGTTCGTTCAGGTCTTTGTAACTGATATTAAACCCTTCCAAAGCGGCTTTGGCCAGTTCAATAGCTACTTCCTTGTATTCTTTTTTTATTTCGTAAAACTTCTCTGCTTTCTTGGCCTGGTTCTCGAGCGTTTTTAACTGGTTATTGATTTCGAACAACAGGTCCTCAATACGTGCCAGGTCCTGCTCGGTAGCATCCAGTTTATTTTTGGCTTCTTTTTTTCTTGTTTTGTAGATGGTGATACCGGCAGCCTGCTCCAGCATTCTTCTACGGCTATTTTCCTTGTCTTTGATGATATCATCTACCATACCCAGTTCGATGATGGCATAACTGTCGGTACTAACACCCGTATCCAGAAAAAGGTTATGGATATCTTTTAAGCGGCAGGTAACATCGTTTAAACGATATTCACTCTCTCCATTTTTATAAAACCGTCTCGTTACAGTTACCGTATTGAATTCGGTAGGCAATAAATTTTTGGTGTTTTCGAAAGTCAGGCTAACTTCTGCCAGGCCGCTCGGACTTCTTGTTTTACTTCCGTTAAAAACAAGTGCTTCTAAATTTTCACTTCTCAGAGCAGAAATTTTTTGTTCTCCTATTACCCAGCGAATGCTATCAATGATATTACTCTTACCGCAACCATTTGGCCCGATGATACCGGTGATGCCCTCATCAAAACTTACTACGGTTTTGTCAGCAAAACTTTTGAACCCTTTGATTTCTAATGACTTTAATCTCACGTTTTCCTTATTTAAGTACCTGCGAACTTACAGTTAAAAAGGTATAATTTCAGAACAGAAAAAAAACCTGTGTATAAGAGGTGGAGAATTCGGTTCCGTCTTTCAGATAATTTTTCTGTATATTTTATAACTATTTGATTTTAAATAAATTGCAGCATATTGTGGCAATTAAATTGTTTATTTTTTTATCGTCGGTTTCGACTCATAAAAACGAATTGATTATGAACTGTTTTGGCAGTTTATCTTCCATTAAAAATTGCTTTTTTATGATAGCAACCAGATTTTTCGTGGCTATTTGCATTTGAACAAATACCCTTTGCAAATGTTAGCATAAGAAAACCAGTCATTTATGCGGCTTATCTTTAATTATACCTGCTTATCTCAGCCATCCCCTGTTAATGAGCGTCTATGTTAAAGCACTTGCATGTAATATCTTTTACCATACCCTACCCCACCAATGAGGGAGCATTGGTGGATCTGTTTAACCGGTTAATAGCATGGAAGCAATTAGGTATTCAGGTGCATTTGCATTGTTACCGTTACGACAGGGAAGAGCAGCCCATCCTCAAAAATTATTGTACCGAAGTTTATTATTATGAACGAAACAATGGCCACAAGGGATTATCGAATACCCTTCCGTTTATTGTAGGCAGCAGAAGAAACGATGTTTTAATGACCCGTTTGCTGGAAGATGAGTACCCTATCTGGATGGAAGGCATTCATTGTACTTACCTGCTAACGGATGCCCGGTTTAGCCAAAGAAAATGTTTCGTAAGAAAGCAACAGTTGAACTTTCAGTATTATGAAGACTTATACAAAAAGAGTTCAGCCCCATTCAAAAAGCTTTTTTATTGGATGGAAAACAGGTTATTGAAACGGTATGAAAAAAAAATCCGGGATAGTGCCATTTTCCTGCTTGCAACACAAAAGGATCTTCAGTGTTACCTGCAGGATATAGGACCTTCCAAAGCCGATTTTTTACCCTTGTTTATTCCCTATAAGCTGGTGAGTTCTTTAGAAGGCATGGGTTCTTTTTGTTTGTACCATGGCGATCTGGGCAACCCTTCCAATGAAGAAGCTGCCTGCTGGTTACTGGAAAAAGTATTTAACCGGGTAAAAGTTCCTTTTATACTGGCTGGCAAAAACCCTTCCCGAAAATTGGTTGAACTGGCAGAAAAAAAAAATAATACCTGCCTTGTAGCCAATCCTTCGGATACGGAGCTGCAGGACATGATTGCCAAAGCGCATATACTGCTTGTGCCTTCATTTACCCGTTCGGGTTTAAAATTGTCACTGATCAATAGTTTATACAATGGAAGGCACTGCATAGCTAATGATTATGCGGTTGCCGGAACCGGGCTGGAAGCCGCCTGCCATATAGGAACCAATGCCAATGCCTTTTGTGAAATTGTGGCACAATTATACCACCAGCCATTTACTACAGAAGAAATTGATTTGAGAAAAAGGCTGTTGAAAGGAATGTTCGAGAATGAAGAAAATGCCCGGAAAACTGTGGATTGGATCTGGGGCTAAATTGTTTTGGCTTACTAATTTATTACCGCAACAATTAAACCTGGGCAACTGCTGCAGTATCCAGTACTTTACCGCCCTCGGTGCGGAGCATGCGTGAGGGGTACCTGTTGATAACGATAAAATCATGTGTAGCCATTAATACCGTGGTGCCGTAATCTTTGGCAATCTGTATGAGTAATTGCATGATCTCATCGCTTGTTTCGGGATCGAGATTACCTGTTGGTTCATCGGCAAGTATCAGTTTGGGGGAATTGAGCAAAGCCCTTGCGATATCCACCCTTTGTTGCTCACCACCGCTCATTTCAAAAGGCATTTTAAAGCCATTGCTCTTTAGTCCAACCTTATCCAGTACATCATTGATTTTTTCTTCCATCAGGCGTTCGTCTTTCCAGCCTGTAGCTTTTAAAACAAACTGGAGATTTTCATAAACGGTTCTGTCGGTCAAGAGCTGAAAATCCTGGAAAACCACGCCCAGGTTACGTCTCAGGAAGGGCACTTTTTTCCAGTCCATTTCACGAAGGTCGAATCCGACCACCGAACCTGTTCCTTCGGTAAGGGTGAGTTCTCCATACAGGGTTTTAAGCAGACTGCTTTTACCGGTACCGGTTTTACCCACCAGGTAAACAAATTCACCCTTGTTTACCGTAAAATTTACATCGCCAAGAATCAGGTTTTCTCCCTGGTAAATATTGGCATGCTGTATGGAAATAACTGTTTCAGACATATTGCTAAATTACAGATTCCTGCGTAGAACCTATGTTAAAAACTATTGGTTTAATAGGATATTTCTCCAAAACTCCCCTTCAGTAAAAGTGTTGGCCGGGCGGCTTTTTCTACCCTACCCACAATTTTGGCTTCGATATTAAATGCCCCGGCCGCTGCTATCATTTTTTCTGCAGCCGCTTCCGTGGTAAAAATTTCCAGCCTGTGCCCCATATTGAATACCTGGTACATTTCCTTATCATCGGCACCGGAATTTTTTTGGATCAGCTGAAATATGGGAGGAATATCAAACAGGTTGTCTTTGACAACGGCCATGGTTTGCGGCAGGTATTTCATGCATTTGGTTTGTCCGCCGCCACTGCAATGGATCAATCCCGTTATATCGTTGAAATGCTGATCCAGCAATACTTTCATGAGGGGGGCATAGGTTCTTGTAGGCGACAAAAGCAGTTTTCCGAGTTGGTGATTTTCGCCTCCAATCGTAATTTCATCTGTTAGTCTACCCTTGCCAATATAAACCACTTCCCCATTCAGGGCCGGTTCAAAACTCTCGGGATATTTTTCCGCATAAAACTTATTCAGCACATCATGCCTTGCGCTGGTTAACCCATTACTTCCCAGCCCGCTATTATAAGCAGTTTCATAACTGGCTTTCCCGGAACTGGCAAAGCCAACAATCACATTACCCGGGGCAATTTTATCGTTGGTAACCAGTTTGTTTTTGGGCCAGCGAACAGTCATGGTACCATTTACGGCAACTGTTCGCACTACATCACCCACATCGGCGGTTTCACCGCCCAGGTAATGAATGTTTACTCCATAGTCTTTCAACTGGTCAAAAAAAGATTGGGTTCCATTGATCAGTTCCTGTAAAACATCTCCGTTGATGCGTAATTTATTCCGGTCGATGGTGGAAGAAAAAAGGATATTATCGGTAACACCGATACACAATAAATCGTCGAGATTCATGGCTACAGCGTCCTGTGCAATTCCTCTCCACACAGAAATATCACCGGTTTCTTTCCAATAGAGATAGGCCAATATGCTTTTGGTGCCGGCACCATCTGCATGCATGATATTCACCCAATTGGGATCGCCTCCCAGCTTATCGGGATAAATTTTGCAAAAAGCATGGGGAAAAAGCCCCTGGTCCAGTTTTTGGATAGCAGCATGTACTTCTTCTTTCTGCGCCGAAACGCCTCGCTGTGCGTATAATGACATGGTTAGGATTTTGTACTGTCCTCTTAAAAGGATAAAAATGAATCAAATTGCTGCAAATGTACAGATTAAGGCCTCAGTTGGAAACTTGCCTGGGGCACAGTTCTCCACTTTTACGGCATATCTCCTTATTTTTGGCCTCATTTATGAAGGTATATCGTGAATTAGCAGGTTCATTGCCGGCATTTAAGCGGGCGGTGGTAACTATCGGAACATTTGACGGCGTTCATCTGGGGCATCTGCAGATCATTGCCCAAATGAAGCAGGAAGCAGCCCGTATAGGCGGCGAAACCGTAATCATTAGTTTTCATCCCCACCCCAGGAAAATTATTTCTTCTGTTCCGGGTGATATTAAATTGCTGAGCACTTTACCGGAAAAAATAAGCCTGCTTGAAGCTGCCGGCATCGACCACCTGGTGATCGTTCCCTTTGACCATATTTTCTCCAATCAAACAGCCGATCAATATGTAAAAGATTTTCTCTACCGCTATTTCAGGCCGCATACAGTTATCATTGGATACGACCATAAGTTTGGAAAAGGCAGGGAAGGAAATTACCAGCTTTTGAAAGCATATGGGAAAGAACTTGGATTTGAGGTAAAGGAAATTTCGGAACAGCTGGTCAATGAAATTGTCATCAGCTCAACGGGAATCAGGCAGGCATTGATTGCCAATGATATTACCACCGCCAACCAGTTACTGGGTCACCCCTATTTTTTTGAAGGAACCGTAATAGAAGGAAACAAACTGGGAAGAACCATCGGTTTTCCTACTGCCAATCTGCATATCGGCAGTGAGGAAAAACTGGTTCCCGGTAATGGGGTATATGCAGTAAGGATAAAACATACTGTTTCAGGTAAGCAGGAGGAATATACCGGTATGATGAATATTGGTCTGAGACCTACGGTTGATGGAAAGAAGCGGGTGATTGAAGTAAATATTTTTGATTTTGACAAAGATATATACGGTGAGACGCTGCAGGTTTATCTCATACGGCATTTGCGCGGCGAAGAAAAATTTAATGGGCTGGAGGAATTAAAAGCACAGTTAAGCAAGGATCGTGAGGCGGCAGTTGGGGCCCTGGATGCTTAATATTTTTATTTTTCCGCATTATTTTGGCTGCCCGAAAAAATTGCTTCCGGATTAAAATCAATAATCTGCCGGTAATTGTCAAGCCCCAGTATTTTAGCCAGTTTGATCAGGTTCTCGATTTTAACTTCCGTAATGCCATTTTCCCAGGTTGAAAGGGTTGACCTGCCCATTTCGAGTTCCGATGCTACATAGCGTTGGTCGTAGTTGCGCAATTCGCGTAAAACTTTGATATTCCTTGCAATGCGCATTCTTTCCTCGTTTCTTTTGTACATAAGCTCGATTTATAGACACAATACTATCTTATTTCCCGGCTCCAAAAAAGGGTGAAAACACGCTATGTTTCATGTATTTAAACGGTGAATTTTACCCCCTAAACAGCTGTCAGTTTAATTAACATTATTACAGGCTATTTCTGTTGCGGGCATCTATTAGCGGCTGAGATTTGACCCATCATTTGGCCAATGATTTGGGCTTGAATTATCTCAGACAGCTTTGCCCCTTCCAAGAAAAAAAGCAAGGTATGAACCGGAGTTGAACCGGGTATTAAGCATTGCTTATTCAACCTAATTAAAATCTGACTATATGAAAAAGCATTTAATAGTAGCGGCAGGTATTGTATTAACAGTGGTTGGTTTTTTTGCCTGTAAAAAAACGGCTTCAGATAAAAATGAGCCGGTTATTGCATTAACAGAAACTGAAGCGACAGACCGTTTATACGGGTCGGAAAAATTTGCAGATTTCAGCCTGCACTTTGTCCCTGATTTTATTCAGCTGATGGAATATCACCGAACAGACAGGATCCGGTCCGATAAAGACAATTTTTTACGGAAGATAAAAGATGCAAAAGATGAAGAATCAGTATTGACGGGCATTTACATGGATTACGGGCTTGATTTAAATGCAGCATTGGTGATTAAAAATAAACTGGACAATGACCTGCTTACCCTTATTAACCAGCATCCCTTCCTGCTGCAGTTCGATGAAATACAATCGCAAAGAATAATCCTTCAATCGCTGGACCGATTATTTAAAACCAATGACAGTAAAAGCCAGGAATTAAAAGCTGCGATTAACAGGGTAATACATACCAGGAGCATGGGAGCTTTTACTTCCGATGTAAAAGGGAGAAATGCCTTCTCTGCACATCTGGCTGATCTAACAATCGATGAGGTATGGGATTGTTTAACTGATGCAGTTGGAGTATCTGCAGCAGGCCTGTTAAGCATTGCAGGCATTCAAAAACTTGCCAGCCAGGGTATTCAAGCCATCGTAGTTAGTACTTCCAAGTGGCTACTGAAAAGGGCGGGATGGTTTGGTGCAGTAGTAATGCTGCTTGATTTTGGTAATTGCATCTATGCAGAAACAAGAGACTAAAAACCAATCTATATGAAAACGTACCTAATGATTTTTTCTGTTTTGATTCTCCTGCTTCCAATTGTTGTTATCGTAGGCAATTTTTTTGGAAAAGTGATTATCCCAAGGGAGGATTACATGTTTCTTTTAAATGTTTACGCCCTTGTTCTGTTTGCTTATTTTTTAAGCAAAGAGAAAAAAGAGAATGGTTGACTCCTGCTTTCTTTTAGGAAAGATGTAGGGTATTGTTGAAAAGAAACAACTTGTGTTTTGGAGATAGTTGTTAATAAGTGACCCTTGCCTAATCAGCGGCAGGGGCACTTTGTTATTTTAGGTAGTTATGCATAAAAATAATCAGACCATCATTTTCACAGCCATCTCCCGTAATAAACCTGCATCGGAAGTATCTGCGTTATTTACACCTATGCTTCTCAAATTATACTGGTGTAACAGGAGCAGGATTTTTTCTACGCCGCTGTACTCATATTTACGGGCTGCTCCCAGGTAATCGCGTACAAAATAAGGGTTCACGCCTATTGCAGTAGCAGTCGATTTTTCGTCGGCACTGTTAAGGCCAAAAATCATGAAAACCTTGCTGAAAAAATTATAGAGTGCTGGCAATAAGACCTGCATGGGTGCTGCTTTTGGATTGGCATCAAAATATCCGATGATGCGGATGGCTTTGGCTAGGTCTTTTTCTGCAATGGCTTTTTGCAGTTCAAATACATTAAACTCCTTGCTTACCCCGATATAATTCTCAATATCGTCCTCAGTAATATTTTTCCTGGCCCCAAGATTCACGGTCAGTTTTTCGATTTCATTTTGGATCCTGCTCAAATCATTTCCAATATGGTCTACCAGTAAATACAGGGCACGCTGGTTAATGGTTAATCCATGCTGCCCAATCAGCTGGTTTGTCCATTCAGGCAATTGGCTCTCATAGATTTTTTTGGTAGTCAGCAGCTCTCCTTTTTGCTTCAGTGCTTTGGCCAGTTTGGAGCGGCCGTCTACCTTCTTCTCTTTATAGCTAACTACAAAAACAGTAGAGCTAAGCGGGTTTTCAATATAACTATCCAGCTTCTCTATTTCCCGCATTTGCTGGGCTTCCTTCAATAATACGACCTGCCTTTCCGCAAACATCGGATAGCGCATACAGGCATTGATCACAGCGGCCCAGTCGGCATCCTTACCGTAAAAAATGGTCAGGTTGAAGCCTGCTTCAGCTTCGTTGAGAATATGGTGTTCGGCATGGTTTACAACTTTGTCGATAAAATAGGGCTCATCCCCTTCCAGCCAATAAACAGGCTTGAATACTCCTTTTTTCCATTCTCCGATGATTTTTTCTGCCGACATGGGTGCAAAGATGTACCACCTGAAACGAAAAGCGAAAAATAGGCTTCGAAAGTTTTAAACATTAGCCGGCTGTAACTATGCCGGGACCTGTATGCGGGACTCAGGCAATTCACCCAGGTTCAAAAATCTCAAAATGATTCTGGCCGTAACAATGATATCTTTCTGGCAATATTGCACTATCCTCGCCAGGTTCTGGTCGATATAATATACATCCTGAACCATGCTACCGTCGATATCATCCTTGGAAGTAGGAATCCCTAAAATAGTGGCCAGCAAATGCAGTGAAATATAGTTTTTATTATCGCCAAATTTCCACCAGTTCAGGGTGTCAAAAAGGTTTACCTCCCAGGGCTTTTTTTCATGCCAGTTGAGGTAATGGGGTAAGGGTAGTTGGTTAATCAGCATCCTCCTGCAGATAAAGGGAAGATCGAATTCGCGGATATTGTGGCCGGCAAAACGAAAGCCCGGATGAATCTGCTGCATTTTATCGCATAATTCAGTAAAACTACGCAGTATTTCTACCTCCTCATTACCTTGTATGCTTTTGATTTTCAGGCATATTTGACGGTTTTCGGTTTCAAAAAAAAAGGCGGTGGAAATGCAGATGATTTTTCCGAATTCTGCTAGGATTCCTGCTTTTTTCCGATAGATTTCTGCCGCCTGCATATCTTCTGGCACGGTTTTGGCAATCTTGTCGAGAAAAAGTGCCTGCCGATGAAAATCCAGCAGGGAAAAGGATTCTGCAGCAGGCACCGTTTCAATATCGATGAGTAAAAGATTGGTAAGCATTTGAATAAAAGTTTTAAATTTCAATATTCTAAAAAACACCACTATGAGCAGTTATGAAAGCCCCGTTACAGGAAACAATTACAGCAGCCCTGAAAAAAAAGACAACCGAAAATTAATTTACGGAATTCTGATTGCCGCACTGGTTGGTACCTGGGGTTATATTATCTATGATAAAAGCCAGACCCGGGAAACAGTGACTTTGTTGCAAACCAGGATTGTCAACATCGACAGTGCCAGAAATGCCATTCAGCAGGAATTTGTAATGGTATCTGCCAAAGCAGATTCACTTACCCAAAACAATATCCAGTTACAGGGTGAACTGGCTGATAAAAGTGCCGCAATTCAAAAACTGAAGGGTAATATCGGGTCTATTCTGAAAAAGAAAAACGCTTCAGACCAGGAGCTCGCGCAAGCCAAACAAATGATTGGGGAACTGAATGGAAAAATTGATGGGTTGTTTGCTGAAATTGACAAATTGAAAGGAGAAAATCAGCAATTGACCAGCGCCAATCAGCAATTAAATACGGAAAAAACACAATTGACCACGGAAAAACAGGGGCTGGAGCAGAACCTTTCTGCCACAAGATCTGAAAAGAAACAACTGGAAGAAAAAGTAGACGTGGCTTCTACCCTGCATGCATCCAGAATTGGCATTACGGCCATTAAAGTAAGCAGCAGCGGCAAGGAAAAAGAAACCAGTACTGCCAAAAGAACCAACCTGATCAGGATCGGTTTTATGCTGGATGAAAACCGCATAACGCCCACAGGTACCAAAGACATTTATGTAATTGTTACGGGGCCTGATGGAAAAGTTGTTGCGGAAGGCGGCACTTTTAATACCAGAGAAGAAGGAACCAAATCATTCAGCAGCAAAGTAAATGTGAATTATGAACAGGGTAAAACAATACCGGTAAGCTTCGACTGCAGGCAGAATGATAAATACAGTGAGGGCGATTATAAAATAGAGATTTACCACAATGGGTTTAAAATTGGACAGGGAGTGAAAACCCTTAAAAAAGGTGGTTTATTCAGTTAATCGGATATCGCAAATGATATGAATGTTTAGCCGCAGATTCGCAGATTGTACAAATAAATCTGCGAATCTGCGGCTAACTAATTGAATGATGGAACAGGTATGTTTAAACGAAGGCAGCTTTAACCAGGCTGCCTTTTTGTTGACAGGCACTGAACAAAACCGCTATCCCAAAACATTTATCGTATTTTAGTAAGATGATTCCGAACTGGCTTAACTGGAAAACGGTCCTGGTAATTATTGCCATCCTGGTGGTAAGTGGTACCATTTTTTATTCGCAGTATGTGTCGGGTAAAATTGCCACTGAGGAAAGAAAAAATGTGGAAGCATGGGTAGAAGCGCAGCGCACCATTCTGAATTCTTCCGATTCTGCGAGCATTAACCTTGCTACAAAAATATCTACTGAAAACAACCAGATCCCCATTATTGAAACCAATGAAAAAGACAGTATCACCGGCAATTTCAGCAACCTGGACATCAGTAAGATCAGGGATAAAACGGCTTACCTGCAGCTTAAGCTGACTGAATTCAGGAGATACAATAACAGGCCAATCGTATTGGTACTAAAGGAACACCCCTATACCGCCAACCGTTATTATTATGGAGAAAGTGAATTGCTGAAAGAGGTTAAACTATATCCTATTATCCAGTTAATCATTGTAGCACTTTTCATCACCATTGCAATTGTTGCTTTGCAGGCTTCCAACCGCAGTTCACAGAATAAATTATGGGCTTCCATGGCAAAAGAAACAGCGCACCAGCTTGGCACGCCCGTTTCCAGTTTGCAGGGCTGGCTGGAAATTTTACAGGAAGAAAAAGCGAATGCCCAAATTATCCCGGAAATACGCAAAGACGTAAACCGTTTGTTATTGATTACCGACAGGTTTGGAAAAATTGGGAGTGAGCCAAAACTGGAAACAGGAAACCCTTCTGATGAAATTCATTTGATGGTAGATTATATGCGGAGGAGAACCGGGGCCAATGTGACCATTGAATATTCCGATAGCAGGATTGCCGGTTTAACAACCTTACTCTCGGCTCCTTTGTTCGACTGGGTAATTGAGAACCTGATTAAGAATGCATTGGACGCCATCGAGGGAAAGGGCAGTATACAGATTTCGGCAGAAAGCAACGAGCATTTTATCATCATTGATATTACCGACACGGGGAAGGGAATCGCCAAGAATCATTTTTCAACCATTTTCCGACCCGGCTTTACCACCAAAAAAAGAGGATGGGGACTCGGGCTTTCTTTGAGTAAAAGGATAATTGAGCAGTACCACAAAGGGAAACTCTTTGTGAAATGGAGTGAAGCGGGTAAGGGAAGCTGTTTCAGAATTATTCTACCCCTTCAACAACAACCCCTTGCATAGCAGTAAGCCCGAAATAACTCATCGCCCGATGCCATTGATGCAGCGACTGAGGAGTAGTTGTTTCTACATAAAGATTTGCTTCACTGCAGAGATTCAATAATTCTGATTCTACTTCAGCCAAATCCTGGTTGTTTGTTGCTGATTCGCCAATGCAGCGGAAACAGCCCTGCATGCGTGACAGCTTTTCATCCGATAAATGATCAAAAGCATGTTGTTGCATCAGCTGTCCTGCAGCATTCACCAGTAATTCATACGATTTCGTTTTCATATCCGATGTTTTATGTGAGCAATTACGATAATAGACAGCAAAATCGTGCCAAACGTGTATTAGCGAATTGTTAATGGCGTTTTTTGGTGGATAAGATGGGGATTTCGGCTTAAGGGTGGAGCTATGGAAGCCAATCTATACGGGAAGATATTGGTTGGGTTGAAAACCCATTTAGATAAACTGAATTGGTAATTGTTCGCGCATTTTAGGTAGATAGTATGCGTTTTTTGGATAGATAAGTGACAACAGTTTTATATTGTTACCTGCAATACATTTAGCGAGCTTTAGTGCTTATAACCATCACTTTGCCAAGCCAAAAACCTTTTTTCTCCGAAAACTGTACAGCCAAAAGACAATCACAATCTTTTTAAAAAATTGATAATCAATATATTAATAAATTTAAAAAAAACATTTCGTTCATTTCGTTTATTTCGTTTATTTCGTTTAAATTACAGTCCTATCAGAAAAAAACATCATGAATAATGTGTTGGAGCAAATAAGAAAGCCCTCAAAACTTGACCAAAAAATTGCAAGTGAATCTTACAATGCATTGGCTTCGGTTATTGAACAACTTAATTCCGAACAACCAGAAATTGAGATTGAAGAAATAAGCAGGAAAATTAAAATCCCTTTAAGTGCGTTAAAACTTTTGGGGGATATTTTAAAAGCTATGGGCCAGGGTAAACTAATCTCGCTTGTTCCCATTGCTACCGAAGTGACTACACAAGCAGCTGCCGAATTTTTAGGTTGTTCAAGACCCCATTTGGTAAAGCTGCTTGAGGATGGAAATATTGCATTCACCAAAGTCGGAAAACATCGAAGGATAAAATTTGATGATATTATGAAATATAAAAAGCAGATGAAGGAAAAACAGAAACAAAACATAATAGATATCATGAATTCCGACGAAGAAATTGGTTTGTATGATTCATAGTGTTCGATTTACAGTAGTCCTGGATACTAATGTTGTTTATCCTGTAATTATAAGAGATATATTGTTTTGGTTTGCCCATTACGAGCTTTATACTCCAAAATGGAGCGAACATATATTTGATGAGTGGAAGAAAGTCATGAAAGAAAAGGGTGTTTCAGAAGAAGAAGCAAACAAAAGAATATCAAAAGCCAATTTAGCATTCCCGGATGCTTTGGTAGAAAACTACAAAGGCTTAATAGACAACTTTTTATTACCTGATGCTGATGACCGCCACGTTTTAGCGGCAGCAATCAAAACTAATGCAAATCTTATCGTAACAAATAACATCAAAGATTTCCCGGAGGAGTATCTGCAATCGTTTGGTTTAACTGCAAAAACTGCTGACGATTTTCTAACTGATATGATAGATTTAAATCAGGAGCAAGCCATTACCGCCTTCAAAGAAATGGTGTTAAATAAAAAGAATCCCAAACAGGGTGAGTTTGAGGTTCTAGATCTGTTAAGAAATGCAGGACTGAAAGACACAGCAAATTATTTACATGCCCTGTTGTGAGTATTTTTATTCTCAGTAAAGAGTATGATTAACTGGCCCCCATTATTATTTTAATACAATGGCTCCCAATGCAGGCAGGTTAACGGTTAGCTTATAGCATTTGGAAGGTTTATCCACCAGCAATGACCTTATTTCCGGGTTGTATACATCGCCCGTACCGTATAAGTCTTTGCTATCGCTGTTAAAAATTTCTGCCCATTTGGCTTTTCCGTGAACATACAATTCCCAGTTATTCCGTACAACGGGTGTCACATTCAGTATGACGAGGATATTGTCTTTTTCTTTTTTTCCTTTTCGCATATATACCAGTACCGATTCGCTGCGATGATTCAGGTCTACCCATTCGAAACAACCGGGTTCGAACTGCTTTTCATACAAAGCAGGTTCTGACCGGTACAATGCATTCAGTTGCCGGATGCATTCCTGCATGCCTTTGTGCGGTTCAAACTGCAAAAGCTCCCATTGCAGTTCGCTTTTGTAATTCCATTCGCTGGTTGCACCAAATTCATCGCCCATGAAAAGCAGTTTGGCTCCGGGATGTGTAAACATATAAGTATACAATACCCTCAGATTGGCAAATTTCTGCCATTCATCGCCGGGCATTTTGTACAGCATCGGGCTCTTACCGTGTACTACTTCATCGTGGCTCAAAGGCAGCATAAAATTCTCGTCATAGAAATACATCATACTGAAAGAGAATTTATCCTGGTGAAACTGCCTGAAAAGCGGGTCCATTTTAAAATAATCCAGCGTATCATGCATCCAGCCCATCATCCATTTCATACCAAAACCCAGGCCGCCTTCAAATGTGGGCTTGCTTATTTTGGGCCAGTCGGTTGCTTCTTCTGCAATGGTTTGAATATCCGGAAAATCGCGGTAAAGTGTTTCATTCAAATCTTTGATGAATGCAATGGCTTCCAGGTTACCGTTCCCGCCATATTCATTGGGTTCCCATTGACTGGCTGTTCTGCTGTAATCCAGTCGCAGCATAGAGCTCACGGCATCTACCCTGATACCATCGGTATGAAACTGATCGCACCAGAACCTGGCACTGCTGATCAGAAAAGATTTTACTTCTCCTCTTTTGTAATTAAAAATATAGGAATTCCAATCGGGATGGTATCCTTTGCGCATATCGGCATATTCATAGGTATGCGTGCCATCAAACATAAACAGGCCATGTGCATCATAGGGAAAATGAGACGGAACCCAATCCAGTATTACCCCGACACCTGCCTGGTGGAAAGCATCTACCATGGCGGCATATTCCTGCGGTGAACCGAAACGTGAAGTTGGTGCGAAATAGCCCGTTCCCTGGTAGCCCCAGCTGCCGTCAAAAGGATGTTCCATTACTGGCATGAATTCCACATGCGTGAATCCCATTTCTTTTACATAGGGAACCAGTCTTTCGGTTATTTGAGCATAGGTATTGTATACTTCTTCGTTGTTTTTATCGGGGCGCATCCAGCTGGCCAGGTGAACTTCGTATACTGAATAAGGCGAACTGAGTGCATTGTGTTTTTTTCTCTCCTTCATCCATGCGGCATCCTTCCATTCGTAATCTGTTTGCCAGGTGATGGAAGCTGTAAAAGGTCTTTTTTCCCAGAAATGTGCAAAGGGATCGCCCTTGTCGAGTTTGATTCCCTGAAAACCATGGATATGGTATTTATACGCTTCTCCCCTGCCAATATTCGGAATAAATCCTTCCCAGATACCAGAACTGTCTTCCCTTACCCTTAGCGGATGAGCTGATTTATCCCAATCATTAAAATACCCAACCACCGAAACAAATGTTGCATTGGGTGCCCATACAGCAAAATAAGTGCCCGGTGTATCAAGCAGCTCCAGCTGGGTATTACCAAAAAATTTGTATAAACTATAATGGGTGCCCTGTTGAAAATTTTTCACATCTGCATCGGTAAACAGGGAATAGTTCCAGACTGCTTGCCGCTTATCAACAAAATATTGCTCTTCATATTTTTTAACAGGCAGTTTTGCAAGCTTTGAAGCAGTTTTATCTCCTTTAGCTGGTTCATTTTTATTCACTGGATTGTATTTAGGGGTTTTGCCTGCTTTAAAAGACATAAAAAATTGATTACCAATTTATTAAATTATTTAACAATAGTTTATAACTAAATTTTTAGTTTTAATTTTTTATTTATGGAATTTTCCATCAACTGAATCTTACTGACCAACCGGAACAATATGAGAAAACTAACTGCCATTACTCTTCTATTTATTTTGTCTGGTCATTCCGGGCTATTTGCCCAACAAAGTACTCTTAAAGGTAGTATAACAGATACCCTGAACAAACAAAATCTTAGCAATGCGGTAATCAGCATTTTAAGGGTTAAGGATTCGGTATTGGTTTCATTTACCCGAACAGACTTAAAAGGGAATTTTGAACTAAGGAATCTGCGATCCGGCAGTTTTATTTTAAAAGTTAGTTACCCGGGTTATGCGGATTATGTAGACAAGATTGCTGTTGAAACGGGAAAAGACCTTAGCCTGGGAAATTTGCCGCTTATTACAAAGGCAAAATTACTGGAAGAAGTAATTGTGAGGCAGCGTGTGGGGGCCATCAGGGTGAAAGGAGATACTACCGAATACAAGGCAGATAGTTTTCATGTAAATCCGAATGCAGATGTACAGGAACTATTAAGAAAAATGCCGGGCATACAGGTTAACAGCAAGGGGGAAATTACCGCACAGGGCGAGAAAGTAGAAAAGGTATTGGTAGATGGTGAGGAATTTTTTTCTGATGATCCGGCTGTTGTTACCAAGAACCTGCGAGCCGATGCCGTGGATAAAATTCAGGCTTTTGATAAAAAAAGTGAGCAGGCGGTGTTTAGCGGTATAGACGACGGGCAAAAAATAAAAACACTGAATATCCAGTTAAAGGAGGACAAGAAAAAAGGATATTTTGGGAAACTGGAAGCGGGTTATGATTTTAACCAATACCGGTATGGCAAGATTTTGGGAAATGCTTTCAAGGGAAAAAGGAAAATGTCGGCTTATTTAACCACGGATAATACCAAATTTGAATCGCTTAACTGGGATGAAAACAGGAATTATGCAGGGGATGCCAATACAACGACTGAAATTTCTGATGATGGCGGAATCATGATCTGGAGTGGCGGAGATGATTTCAGCTGGGGGCGCGGTTATCCCATATCAACCAATGCTGGTGTGCATTTCAGCAATAAATGGGATAAGGATAAATACAATAGCAACAATACTTACCAATACAATAACCTGAAAGTTACCGGTATCACCACCAGTAAAACGCAGAATATTCTGCCGGACACAAGTTTTTTCAACACCACTTCCCAGGACCAGGTTTCGGAAAGAACAAGGCATAAGCTAACCAGTTTCTTTGAGTGGCAGATTGATTCGGTGAGTTCTATCAAGGTTACGCTAAAACCATCCGCCATAAATAGCAAAAGCTTTACCAGCTATATGGGGCAATCCATTAGTGAAGATGGCAAACTGATTAATGAAAGTGATCGTAGTACCAATACCAACGATCAGAATAATACGATGAACAGCAATATTTTCTGGCGGAAGAAATTTGCAAAAAAGGGAAGAACCATTTCAGTAAATGCCGATTTGAATTTCAACAACAGGGAAGAAAATACCTTACTTCTGGCCACCAATACCTATTTCGACAAAAACGGGAACCTGATTAAACAGGATAATATTGACCAGCTGAAAGTGAATAAGCAAACCGGTTCTACCATCAACAGTTTGATCAGCTATACCGAACCGCTTTGGAAGAATACCTTTCTTGTGTTAAACTACCGGATGAACCTGAATCGCAATGATGCGGAAAGAAATACTTTTAGTAAAACTGCTTCAGGCAAATATGATTATTTAATGGACACTTTAAGCAATCATTTCATATTCAATACCACCAACCATGTAGGTAGTTTTAATATCCGTTACAATGTAAAAAAATACAATTTTGCTGTTGGAACAGGTTTAGGATCGGCAGTTTACCATATGAATGATGTGCGAAAGAATACAGACAGGGAAGAAAGGTTCACCAATTTTACCCCTGCCATCAGTTTCAACTATACGCCCAAGCAGCAAAGAAGGTTTACCTTTAATTACAATGGAACCACCAAAAACCCTACCCTTCAGCAAATACAACCCATCCTGGATAATATCGATCCTTTGAATCTTACCATTGGTAATCCTAATTTGAAACAGTCTTTTATTCACAATTTTGGGTTCAGGGCATCTGACTATAAAGTATTGAAAAGCAGGAGCATCTATTTCAACATCAATTACACCGCCACTGATAATGCCATTTCAAATGCTTCCCTCGTAGATAACCTGGGGCGAAGAATTAACCAGGCCATCAATGTTTCAGGCAATTACAATATGTATGCAAGGGTTGGCTACGGATTTGACCTGGTGCCCTCACTGAATGTTGGTATCAATGTTGGCCCAAGTAAAAACAGGTATGTAAGCATGATTAACGGGAAAAATAATGAGACCGATAATACCAGTTTGAACATCGGCTTCAATGCAGGATACTGGTCGGATAAATGGATTAATTTCTGGCTTAATTTTAATGCCGCCTACAATAAAAGTATTTCTTCCATCAGGCCCGATGTGGTAACCAATTACTGGTCATACAACAGCTATTCCAATTTGTCTTTCAAGTTCAAGAAGCAAAAACTCTTTATTGACATGAACCTGGAATCAACTATTTACCAGAAGACTGCGCAATTTGCCAACCAGCAGGATGTGTATATACTCAGCCCTTCTATTAGAAAAGTTCTTACCAAAGATGATAAATGGGAAGCCAAATTGTATGTAAACGACTTATTGAACCAGAATATGGGCATTAGCAGAAATATCAGCAGCAACTATATTTCAGAAACAACCAATCAAACGATCCAGCGATACTTCCTGTTCTCGCTCATTTATAATTTCAGTAAAAACGGTAAACCCACAACCAATGGCTTTTAATCAATTAATATCCGCTGCTTCTTTGGCATGGTGCTTATTTGCAACAGCTGTTTCTGCACAAACACAGTTTATTACAAAGGGTCGTGTAGAATATGAAAAAAAAATCAATCAGCATAAGTCCATTGAAGATGATGCAGAAAATTTCTGGTACAAGGAAATGCTGAAAGTATATCCGAAATTCATCAATGACGTATATGAATTGAGGTTTGATGATAAGAGGTCGGTATACAGGCTTGCCAAGGAAAATACCGATAATAAATACCTGATGTGGGGCACCAAGCCTGCTGAAACAGATGCTGTGGTTCAGGATTTCCAGTCAAAAACCATATCTACCCAGCGGGAGGTATTTGAAAATACTTATATCATTAAAGACAGCGTCAGAAATCTCGAATGGCGCATAACAGATGAGACCAGGGAAATTGCCGGTTTTGAATGCAGGAAAGCCGTTACTAAAATTTGTGATTCGGTTTATGTGGTTGCATTTTATACGGATCAGATAGCAGTGAGCAGCGGGCCGGAAAGTTTTGGCGGGCTTCCGGGCCTGATCCTTGGCCTTGCTGTGCCACGGCTATATACTACCTGGTTTGCCACCAAACTGGAACTTACCGACCCAACTCCTGCCCAATTAAACCCTGTTCAAAAAGGCAAGAAAGTGAACTGGGATCAATTGTATGTTGAACTCAAAAAGGGTTTCAAAGATTGGGGCAAGGAAGCGGAGAAACGGCTTTGGATTGTGTCACTTTGATGGGCAGGATAGCAACTGATAAGCATCAGAACTAAATCAAATCGGATTGGTAGCTTTACTGGCAGATTTATTTGTATTGATCTGTGAAAATCTGCGGCTTAAATTTTTCAACTATGATCTATTCAGCATGGAACATAGTGAATCATTTATTTAGCTGGCTTTGGTAACCTGAGTGGCCATTGGGCCTTTTGCTCCCTCTTCTACTTCGAAAAATACTATGTCGTTTTGTTTTACTTTCTCTTTCAGGCTGGTTGCATGAACAAAATATTCTTTCGTTCCGTCTTCGTTTGTGATGAATCCGAAACCCTTGGCTTCATTAAAAAATTTCACGGTTCCCTTTTGCATGGTACTGATTTTTTATTTAAGTAATTCCAATATCGTCATTTTTTTG
>JBDKLG010000100.1:0-2865 GCA_039795695.1 Bacteroidota bacterium | reverse complement strand
AACACTATTGCCCAATTCTTTTTATGTTATCAGGATTAAATGATGGCTTCTTTTGTTTCACCCCAAAAAATGTCATAACCTGAGGGGCCCGATAAATTAGAATACCAGTTCAAGCTTGCTTAAAGTTTGATTGATGAAGCTCAATTCTTCCGCAGTTAATACAATATCGGCAGCTTTTGCATTTTGTATTGCCTGTTCGGCATTGCGGGCACCTACAAGGGCAATGGTAATGCCGGGTTGCACCAGTGTCCAGGCAATCACCAATTGGGCAAGGGAAATATTTTTATCAGCAGCCAATGGCCTCAGCTCATCTAAATATACATTTACACGGGTAATATTTTCAGTGGTATAAAACCGGTTGCCTTCTCTGGTATCACCATCATTGAATACATGTCCGGGTTTTATTTTTCCGGTAAGAATGCCCCGGTGTAAAGGGCTATAAGCCAGGATGCCTTTTTTATTTTCGATACAGTGGGGTACCAGTTCTTTTTCAATATCTCTGAAAATCATGCTATACGGAACCTGGTTGGAAGCCAGTGAAAGTACCGTTTCGGCTGTTTTCATTTGATCGGCTGTATAATTGCAAACGCCTGCTGCTCTTATCTTTCCCTGTTTTTGTAATTGTAAAACCGCTTCCATGGTTTCTTCAATGGGTGTGGTTGGATCGGCCCAGTGAATCTGAAATAAATCAATGTAATCCGTACCCAAGCGGCGCAAACAGTTCTCACACTCTTCTATCACACCGTCTTTGCCGGCATATTTGTACAATTCAAGCGGCATGCCATTGTTGTCTTTACCCGAATAAAAATGTTTGCCAATGGGCTTGTCCCATCTTAAGCCATATTTGGTCATGAGCTGCAATTTGTGGCGGGGTATTGATTTTAGTGCTTCGCCAATGATCTCTTCGCTCAATCCCTGTCCATAAGCAGGTGCAGTATCAATGGAACTAACCCCCATTTCGTAAGAAGCAAATATGGCTTCCAGTGCATCTTTTCTGTCGGCACCGCCCCACATCCATCCCCCAATTGCCCAGGCCCCAAAACTGATGGCAGATGCACTGATACCCGATTCTCCAATCTGTCTGTATTCCATGATAAGCTGTTTAACTATTGTTGATGGGTGAAATTATCTAAAACCCGGGAATATTCAGTTTGTTTTAAATGGAAATCAATGCCAGCTAATAAAATGGATGGGAAAAATATCCTTCCAATTCATCCGTGAGCCCCTGCTAAATGAGTTGCCGGGCGATGATTGGCAGTGAGCATTAAATGTTAGGTGCGAGCCGTATAAATGGTTTCGGTTTTAACAGGAATTCGCAGGAGAATAAATGAAGAACTTCAAAAATTATTCTTACATTCAAACCGGTATCCGGTTGGTGCTCATTTCCGGTTCCGGGAAATTTTGTTTTAAAAGCCCAATAATATTTTATTCGCAAATTCACAAACCTATGTCAGCAGATTCAACCGGCCTCAACACAAAAGCAGTTAGTCAAAACAGTTTCGATGCCATCGTGGTAGGCTCAGGAATCAGTGGGGGATGGGCCGCCAAAGAATTAACCGAAAAAGGCTTGAAGGTATTGATGCTGGAAAGAGGCAGGCCATTGGAGCATATCAAAGACTATGTTACCGCCAATAAAAATCCCTGGGAATTTGAACATCGGGGAAGAACCACTGATGAACAAAGAAAAAAATACCCCGTTATTCATCGGGGATGGGCTGCCAGTGAAGCTGTGATGGATTCCTGGACAAATGAAGAAGATTGTCCCTATACAGAAGTAAAACCCTTTACCTGGTGGAGAAGTTACCAGATGGGAGGAAGGTCTCTTTTATGGGGCCGGCAAAGCTACCGCTGGAGCGACCTTGATTTTGAAGCCAATGCCAAAGAAGGCATCGGTGCAGACTGGCCCATTCGCTATAAGGATATCGCACCCTGGTATGATTATGCAGAAAAATTTGCCGGTATCAGCGGATCAATGGAAGGCTTGCCACATCTGCCCGACGGACATTTTCTGCCGCCCATGGATTTGAACTGTGTAGAGAAAGATGTAGCAGCAAGAATCAAAGCGCAATACAAGGGTTCCCGGCATTTATTCATTGGCCGTGTTGCCAATTTAACAGCACCCATTGAAGGAAGAACAGCATGCCAGTTCAGAAACCGATGCTGGGAAGGATGCCCTTTTGGCGGATATTTCAGCACACAGTCGTCTACTTTACCGGCGGCCATGAAAACAGGTAATTTAACGGTACGCCCATTCTCAATTGTAACAAAACTGATTTACGACAAAGACAGTAAAAAAGCCAAAGGGGTGGAAGTATTGGATGCAGAAACCAATCAGACTTACGAGTTCTATGCTAAAATCGTTTTCCTGAATGCTTCCGCTTTAAATTCAACCTGGGTTTTGTTTAATACTGCCACAGATATCTGGCCCGGTGGATTGGGCAGCAGCAGCAACCAGTTGGGGCATAATGTAATGGACCATCATTATAACCTGGGCGCTTCGGGGCAGGTGGAAGGTTATGAAGACAGCTACTATTCCGGAAGAAGGGCCAACGGATTTTATATCCCGCGTTTTGCCAATATCGGTAATGATAAAAGAGATTTTTTACGGGGTTTTGGTTACCAGGGAGCAGCCAGCAGATCAGGATGGAGCAGGAATGTAGCTGAACTGAATATCGGCAGTGAATTTAAAAATGCTATTACAGAACCCGGTGGCTGGAATATTGGTGCCACGGGTTTCGGAGAAATTTTACCTTATCATGAAAACAAAATTACCCTCGATAAAAATAAAAAAGACAAATGGGGATTGCCGGTTTTGTCGATGGACTGTGAACTAAAAGACAACGAACTTAAAATGCGCAAGGCAAT
>JBDKLG010000099.1:0-4995 GCA_039795695.1 Bacteroidota bacterium | reverse complement strand
GCTGGTAAATGGAACGATGACTATCCAGAAAAGGCATAATAGGTTTAACCAGAGCAACCCATTGTCATAGCTGCTTACATAACCAAAGAGGCGATGATGCGTTGACCAGAAAAGGCCTACTACCGCAAAGCTCAGGACAAACCCAAAAAATTCAGGAAACTTTTCTGCCAGTGCCTGCTTGATGGTCTGGGTAGAAACTTCATGAAGCTCGGGCACTTTAATCTCAATAATCAATAAAGTGATGGCAATCGCAAACACTGCATCACTGAACAGAATAAGCCTTTCTAATTGAAACAGTTTTCTGTTCTCGAATAAATCATGATTGGGATGCGACATAGCATTGTATTGACTCAATTGAATAAAAACAGGAAATCAGCTTACAAGCCTTATTCCTCTTCATTACAGTTATGCATTATTCCCACAAGTTGGAAGGATACACCCCTGTACTAACCAGTGAGCGTATACTTGCCAGCACACCCGGCGCATCTTCTTTATATGTAACGCCAAACCACTTGGCCGATGTGGGTATTACCTTTACCTGTCCAAGTTTGTCCTGAATAAAATGTTTCATCGCAATGGGAATAAAAAACTCTGCCTTTGGCTCATGCATATGTTTATCCAAAAACTCGCCGAATTGCTTTTCACACACATTGATAAAAGAAGGGTCGAAGCAAAGATAGTTCATGCTCACCAGGCTGTCTTCGGATACAGCATGTTTGCCCGTATTATCCTCATATGTGATGATTCCTTTTTCATCCCGATAAATACTGGTTCTTTCGTTGATATCTGTAAGATTATGATGAGCATCTACCTCACAAACACCCCGGCTAACGCTGCCATTGTCGCTAAGTGTATTTTTTAGTTCGTACCCGATTACGCAGTAAGTTTCAGGATTAGACTGGGTAGTTAAAAAAGTATTGGCCTTAACAAAAGCATCGGGGCCATAGTAATCATCGGCATTGATCACTGCAAAAGGCTCATTTACCTTACCCTTACAGCACAATACAGCATGGGCTGTTCCCCAGGGTTTTGTTCTTTCAGCGGGTATGGATCTGCCATTGGTGAAAGAAGTCAGGTGCTGGAATACATAGTCGGTAGCTATTCTTCCTTTCAGTTTGGGTTCAAATATATTTTTAAAATTTTCGGCAAATTCTTCCCTGATAATAAAAACAATTTTTCCAAATCCTGCCCTGATTGCATCATAAATCGAATAATCCATGATAGTTTCGCCTGCAGGTCCAAATGATTCAATTTGTTTCATGCTTCCATATCTGCTGGCCATACCGGCAGCTAAAATAACAAGCGTAGGTTTCATATGGTATAATTTAGTATTGCGAAGTTAACCTATTCATTTGTGCCCACAAATTAAAGCAATGGAGGAAAACATAGCTAATTGCAAGATTCAACCCTTGAAAAGTTTTTCTGTCGAAACCATTCATGCGGCATTGTTGCGCCTTGACCTCCTACACCCGGTTGTATCGGGAAATAAATGGTTTAAGCTCAAGTATTACCTGGCCGAAGCCAGGGTAAGAGGATGCAGGCAAATAGCCAGTTTTGGCGGTGCATGGTCCAATCATATTGTGGCAGTAGCTTATGCAGCCAGGGCAATGGGAATGGGCAGCATTGGATATATAAGGGGTGAAGAGCCCACCCATTATAGCGAAACACTCAAAAATGCAGTGAGCTACGGCATGCGGCTCATATTTCTCAATCGAGACGATTTCAAAAACGCTTCTGCGATTATTGCCGGGAGCAGGGAAAATGATGTTTACTGGATAAAAGAAGGAGGATACGGGCCATTGGGTGCCGAAGGAGCTGCTGATATACTCAGCTCTTTCCCCACTTCAGATTACACACATATCATCTGTGCCGCGGGCACAGGAACCATGATGGCCGGCCTTATCAAATCAGCCCTTGCACATCAGGAAATCATCGGCATCAGTGTATTGAAAAATCATTATTCATTAAAATCGGCAGTAGAAGGCTTATTAACGGAAGAGGAAAAAAGGAAAACTTATTCATTTGAGCAAGACCATCATTTTGGAGGGTATGCCAAACATCCCAAAGCATTACTCGACTTTATGTGCAAGCTATGGAAAGATGAGTTAGTGCCAACAGATATTGTTTACACAGGCAAAGCTCTTTATGCAGCAGACCAATTGATCAAGGGTGGGCAAATTGGGCCGGATAGCAGGGTACTCATTGTTCACAGCGGCGGGCTGCAGGGAAACGCTTCCCTGGCTTCCGACAGCCTCCCTTTTTTGTAATACAATTGCTTTTATATTTGCAGCAATGAAGTTGATGCGAAGCCTATTGGCTATTCTCCTGGTTACTGTTTTAACTGTTACTGTAAATGCGCAGGCAGTACTTCCTGATTTTACCCTAAGAGAATTAACCAGGGGCAAGAACCAAATAAGCTGGGTAAACCCCTACCCCAACTGTATCCAATTGGCCATTCAGCGTTCTTCAGATAGCAGTAAAAATTTCAGAACCATTTATTCTGCCCAGTCTCCGGAGCTTGCCAATAACGGCTACCTTGATAAAAAACCGCTTGTAGCAGAAAAAAATTATTACCGCATTTTTTATGTATTAAAGGGCGGGGCCTACTATTTTACTGCTGCAAAATCTATTGAAACAATCAGGACTAATGCAGCTCCCCCTATCCCGGAAAAAACGAATACTGTTACAGTTCCTGCCAGCACAAACCAGACAGCCATATATTTTCAAAAGAAAAAACTGTTTGATCTCTCTGCCGAAGCTTATAAAGTCTACAAGGACTCCATCAATAACCAAACCAGCGATGGGCTGCACCGGGTTAATGAGAACACGGTTGAATGGCAACCTGCAAAATCAGCTAAGAGAAAGGAATTGGTACACCTGTATAAAAAAAACGAACACTATGCCGATCTGGATCCTAAAGCATTCCAACTCTTTATTGATTCTGTGCATGGTTCCACACTGGATACGGTTTATTTCATAGACAGTCATCATGCACAATTACTGTCCTATGTTCCGGTTCAAAAGCACGAATATGCCATTTATAAAAACGATACCAGCCTCTTTCAATTGAATGAACTTGGATTCAAACAATTCAAGGATTCCATATCAAAAAAAACAAAGGATACGCTTTTCGCAATGCCCAACGACCGGATTGATATACATGTGTTTCAGCCAAAATATGTGTGGAGGCCTTCCATATTTGTTTTTACAAATCCCAATGGTTATGTTTCCATACAATTACCACAGGTAAGCCAGCACAAATACCAGCTGGTTTTTTATGATTTTGACGGCACTGAATTATTCAGAATCAAGACAATCAAAGAATCCTTGCTGTTGCTGGACAAAACAGATTTCATGCACGCGGGGTGGTTCAGTTTTGAACTTTTTGAAGATGACAAACTCAAGGAAAAGAACAAATTCTTTATCCCTAAAGACTAGCCACCGCTTCTTTTATACTGCAAGAAAATATTTCTGCGAAATGTTTTTTCACTTTGCCTTTCACTTCTTCCATCGATACCTGGCAACCCAATTCGTTCTGTAAGGAAGTCACCTGTTTGTTTTCTATACCGCAGGGAATTATGTAATTAAAATATTCAAGGGCTGTATTAATATTCAAGGCAAACCCATGCATGGTAATCCACCTGCTGCATTTGATGCCCATTGCACAAATTTTTCTTTCCCTCCCTTTTATACCCGGATCCAGCCAAACACCTGTTTCCCCGGGGCTTCTGTCTCCTTTGAGTCCATACTCGGCTATTGTCTGTATAATCACTTCTTCCAGGCTGCGCAGGTACCATCCCAGATCAGTTTTAAACTTTTCCAAGTCAAGTATCGGATAGCCAACCAGCTGACCGGGGCCATGAAAAGTTATATCGCCCCCGCGATTAATGGGAAAGTATTCGATGTTTTTAGCCAGGCGTTCCTGCTCCGATATCAGCACATTGGCTGCATTACCACTCTTTCCAAGGGTATAAACAGGGCTATGTTCAACAAAAAGCAGGTAATTGGTTGTAGGACTGGCTGTTATCAAAGGTTTATCCCGTTCGGCCAGGCGAGAAATGGCTTTCAGGTCGGTATTTTCTTTCAAAAGCCTTTCCTGGTAATCCCATACAGGTTTGTAGGCCTGGGTACCCAAATCCTGAAATATCAGTTCCTGTTTCATTTTTTCAAATTTACGGATAAGAAATTATTTACCTGCTTTTCCCTTGATGAGAGATGATTGCCTGAAAGAAAACATTTTAGATCCCGCATTGAACATCCTTAATTCCACTCTATTTTTGCCCCATGCAGGAAAATGACCTCCTTTTGGAAGATGGCTCAGAAACAATGTATGAACGAAAAACCTTTACCATTGATAAAGGACAGGAACCTTTGCGTATAGACAAATGGATTCAATTGCATGTGGAGGGGGCAACCAGAAATAAAGTCCAAAAAGGCATTGAAGCCGGTTTTGTTACCGTAAACGGCAAGCTGGTAAAAAGTAATTATAAAATCAAGCCCGGAGATGAGCTGTTGCTGATGAGCCTCATTAATCCGGAGCACACTGTTTTAAAAAGAGAACCGATTCCATTGAACATTGTTTATGAAGATGATGCTTTAATGGTGCTGAACAAGCCGGCCAATATGGTGGTGCATCCCGGTGTGGGAAATTTTAGCGGTACTCTTTTGAATGGAGTTGCCTATTACCTCGAAAAGCAAAACCCGGAAATAGACGAAGATGCCCTTCCGCGTTTTGGCCTTGTACACAGGATTGATAAAAATACAACCGGGTTGATCGTATTGGCCAAAACTCCCGAATCGGCAGCTCATCTGGCTAAACAGTTCTTTAATCATACCGTTAAAAGAAAATATGTTGCGTTGGTTTGGGGCGATATGACTGAAAATAACGGAACCATCACCGGACATATTGCCCGACACCAGCAACACCGGAAAATGTTTGCGGTTTATCCGGAAGGTGAAATAGGCAAACATGCAATTACCCATTATAAAGTAATT
>JBDKLG010000098.1:0-12295 GCA_039795695.1 Bacteroidota bacterium | reverse complement strand
TGGGAGAAATAGTAAACTGTTCGGGTAAAATCGCATTGGATACTACTTCCTCTCCTTTGGAAAACCCTGCTGTTCGTTCTTTAAACCTGTTGAAATCGACAAGCATTTCTTTTTCATCATTTATTCCTTGGTTTCTTTCACTATGAGGGCGCAGGCAATTGCAGCCAGGCATAACAAACAGCCCCCGATCTGAACAGCCAACAGGCGGTCGTTGTGCAATACATTTTCCATGATTTTTCCAAAAAACAGGGAAGCCAGTATTTCGGGCAATACAATAAAGAAATTGAAAATGCCCATATAGATACCGATTTTGTTTTCCGGCAAACAGCCCGCGAGCATGGAATAGGGCATTGATAAGATAGAAGCCCAGGCAATACCAACCAGGCCCATTGCCAGGTAAAGCATGGAGGGTTCATGAATATGATTCACTGCAATAAGCCCGATTCCGCCAAGCAGCAAACAGGCTGTATGCGTATATTTTTTACCCAGTTTGGAAACCCAGAAAGGCAAAGTGAAAGAAAAAATAAAAGTAACCAGGTTTAAAATTGCTGAAGTGGTGTTTGCATATTCCAGTCCACGGGTATACACATCGCTGTTGTTTTTGGGGTCTCCGCCAAAAATGTCTGCTGCTACTCCTGTACTGTAGTAGAACCACATCAAAAACAATCCAGGCCAGGTTAAAAAATTCACCAGGGCAAGGCGTTTCATTTGAACAGGCATTTGAACAATAGAGGAAAAAATTTCTTTTATTCCACCCGTTATTCCATTATTTTCTTCTTTTAATTTTTCTTTCCATGCGGGATCGGCGGGTGGGTATTCCCTGCTTTTAAAAACAGTGTATAGAACTGAGAGTAAAAATACTGCTCCTCCTATATAGAAAGACAGGATGATGTTTTGCGGGATGGCCCCTCCTGATTTATCCCGAGATACGCCAAACCATTCCACCAGTTTTTGAGGCAGGTATCCTGCAATAAATGACGCCAGTCCGATAAACATACTCTGCATGGCAAACCCGAAAGGCCTTTGTTTTTCATCGAGATTATCTGCAACAAAAGCCCTGAAAGGCTCCATGCTAATATTGATACAGGAATCCAGTATCCATAAAGTGCCTGCGGCCATCCATATTACAGAAGCATTGGGCATCACAAATAATGCCAACGAGCTCAATATCGCACCAATTAAAAAAAACGGCCTTCTTCTTCCCAGTCTTGGGTGCCAGGTCCTGTCGCTCAAATACCCGATAATGGGTTGTACAATTAATCCGGTCATGGGGGCTGCAAGCCATAAGCCGGGAATTTGTTCGGGAGAAGCACCGAGGTACTCGTAAATGGCGCTCATATTTCCCATTTGCAAACTCCAGCCAAACTGGATACCAAAAAAACCAAAGCACATATTCCATATCTGCCAAAAGCCCAGTCTTGGCTTAACAGTTGCTGTATTGATAGGCATAACAATCGATTAAATTAGAATCATGTAACTATTACACGAACTCTAAAATACAATAAAAAAACATCCCAAAGGGATGTTTATAAGGTATAGCAAATTTTTGCAGGCAAATGCAGATTCAACCAGATCCGTTTTTTTAAATCACAAACCCATCCGGTAAAACTGCCTGTTTCTTAACAACAACGATGCCGTCCTTTACGGTATAAAGAGCATGGTCGGTATTAGCGAGGTGTTTACCCCCATTAATTCTTACATCGTTTCCGATGCGGCAGTTTTTATCGATAATGGCATCTTTGATATAGCATCTTTCCCCGATACCAATCATGGGCAGGCCTTTTGCTTTATTGGATTCCATCTCCTCAATGGTTTCATAATAATCATTACCCATGATATAAGTGCCAACAATGGTGGTACCGTGCCCAATTCTTGCCCTGATACCAACCACGCTTTGTTCAATTCTGCTGGCCATAATAATCGAGCCTTCTGCAATGATTGTTTTTTCGAGGGTTGTACCGCTGATTTTAGCAGGGGGCAGCATTCTTGCCCTGCTATAAATGGTTTTATTATTGTCGAACAGGTTGAAAGGGGGTATTTCCTGTGTGAGTGCCAGGTTGGCTTCATAGAATGAGTAGATATTTCCTATATCCGTCCAGTAACCATCATATTGAAAACTACTCACTTTAAAATTGGCAATAGAATCGGGAATGATTTCTTTGCCGAAATCAGTAGCGGTTGGGTGAGCCGTATAAAGTAAGTCATACAGCACCTGTTTGCTAAAAATATAGATACCCATGGAAGCCAGGTAATTCCTTCCTGCTTTTTGCATTTCAGCGCCGGTATCGCTTACCCATTCTGGCAGCAAGTCTTTTTTGGGTTTCTCGATAAAGGATGTGATATAGTTTTTTTCATCGGTTTTCAAAATGCCAAATTCGGGCGCATCTCTGTCATCAACAGGAATGGTAGCTATAGAAATATCGGCACCGCCATCCTTATGTGTTTGCAGCATTTCACTGAAATCCATCTGGTACAACTGGTCGCCGCTAAGGATGAGAATGTATTCAAATTCCAGATTGGAAATATGCCGGAGAGATTGCCGGACAGCATCAGCCGTGCCCTGAAACCATCCCGGGTTATCAGGCGTTTGTTCTGCGGCAAGGATATCAACAAATCCTGTACTGAAAGCACTGAAATGGTAGGTATTCTTGATATGCTTATTGAGTGAAGCCGAATTGAATTGCGTTAATACAAACATCCTGTTGATGTTACTATTGATGCAGTTACTGATGGGAATATCCACCAATCGGTATTTTCCCGCAATGGGTACAGCGGGTTTTGATCTGCTGGCAGTTAATGGGTACAAACGACTTCCTGCCCCACCACCCAGGATTACGGCTACGACTGATTTTGAAATACTGGCCATATGCTAAGTTTACACATTGAATTTACGAATAAAAGGGTTATGGATTTATAGATTATGCATTAACAGATTAAAATATTTTTCGGTTACCCAACCCATTTTTAAAGCTGGTAAACATTGGTATAAGCCTGTACCGTGCTTTCCCAGCTATGGTCAATCTGCATCATATATTTTCGCATTTTTTCCATCTGCAATTTGTCCTGGTAAACCGATACCGCCCTCCCGATGGAATAATCCACATCATGGATGGATGCTTCATTGAACCGGATACCGAAACCATCAGGATCGCCCATATCAACCACCGTATCCTGCAAACCACCGGTGCTTCTCACGATCGGGATGGTACCATACCTGAGTGCGTATAGCTGGTTTAGTCCACAGGGTTCTACCCTGCTTGGCATCAATAAAAAATCAGCTCCTGCATACATCAAATGGCTCAGGTTTTCATCATAGCCAATTACTGCATTGAAAATACCTTTGTATGGCGCTATCATTTGTTGAAATGCCCATTCTACCTGGGTTTCACCGCTACCCAATATAAGGAAGCAAGCTTCACCGTTGGTATTGTGAATGGCTGTTTTAATTGCATCCGGAAGAATATCGGCTGCTTTTTCACCTACCAGCCTGCCAATAAAAACAAAGAGGGGTTTTTCGGGGTCAAAAGAAAATCTTTCGCAGAGCAGGGCCTTATTTTGTTTTTTGCCCTGTG
Organism: Bacteroidota bacterium; assembly: GCA_039795695.1. Lineage (GTDB taxonomy): Bacteria > Bacteroidota > Bacteroidia > Chitinophagales > Chitinophagaceae > Sediminibacterium. The sequence continues at coordinate 8,723 of JBDKLG010000098.1, read as the reverse complement.
TTACGGTTTTGACAGTGAAATGATTTTTCAGGTATTTATCTGTTGCGGGGTTCCAGACCTCATTATCTATTCCATTCAAGATGCCAATACATTTGCCTTTTTCATATTCGAATAGCTTTTCAAGCCCATTGGAATGATACCGCAGTTCCTGCATGTAACTATGGCTAACCGTAGTTACTTTGTGTGCACATTTAACTGCTGAAGCAAGCGGATTAATGGCATCTGCCCATTCCATCATACCCCTTTTCCAAAGATCCCATCTTGGGATATACCTGCTTTTATCCCATCCCATCCATCCCTGGTACTGGCCATTATGTATGGTAAAAATGGTTTTTACATATTGTAAAGCGGAAAATCCATAACAATATTTCATCATGAAGGGAATCATGCCGGTATGATGGTCATGGCAATGAACAATATCAGGCTGGTGTTCCCAGCTGTTCATCCAGGTTAATACAGCAATCTGGAAAGCCATAAAACGCTCGGTATCATCATCATAACCATACACTTTTTGCCTGTCGAGCAACCCGTTGATATCTACCAGAAACAAATCAAATCCCAGTTGATTGGCAGATTCTTTGATGATGGTAAAATCAAAATACCAGTTCCCCAGATTTGCCGAACCTTTAAAATCTACTGTCCATTCATTGTCGTAGAGGAATTTAGTCCTGTACATGGGCATTACCACTTTAGCAATATGCCCCAGTTTGCATTGGTATTTGGGCAATGCACCTACCACATCGCCCAATCCTCCTGCTTTTGCTACGGGATAACACTCTGCACTTATATGTATGATCTCCATCCTGAGGCTTTATAAGATTTGTTTCAAGTTAAGAACTTAAGGGATTCTGTCAAATTCTGTTTTTAAAATTTTTCCTTCCTTAAAAACTCATTATTTTACACCCTACTTACCAAACCAATGCTTGTTATGAACCAAACCAAACAACCAACCAATTCCGGAGCTTTAGCCACATTAGTTATTGTATTTTTTTTCTGGGGATTTATTGCTGCTTCCAACAGCATTTTTATCCCTTTTTGCAAGACCCATTTCAACCTTAACCAGTTTCAATCCCAGTTGATTGGCTCTGCCTTTTATGGAGCTTATTTCATTGGTTCCCTTATTCTGTTCATCTGTTCCAACGTAATGGGTACTGATATCCTTAATAAAATCGGTTACAAAAAAGGCATTATTTATGGTTTACTTATTTCAGTTATTGGTGCTTTACTAATCATCCCTTCTGCCAATGCCAACTCATTTCCGGCAATACTGGCTTCATTTTTTGTTGTTGCACTGGGCTTTTCTCTGCAACAAACCGCCGCGCAACCATTTGCCATCATATTGGGCGATCCTTCTACGGGCTCTCACCGGTTGAACCTGGGTGGCAGTGTTAATTCACTTGGTACTACATTGGGGCCATTGATTGTGAGTTTCTTTTTGTTTGGAACTGCCGACAGCAAAAATGCTGTTGTTACGGTAACCAATATCAATGTATTGTACCTGATTGTTGCGGGTGTATTTGCAGCCGTTGCCATTTTCTTTGCCCTATCTAAACTGCCGGATGGCAAAAATGACGAGAAATTTGAAAAGGCGAACAAAGCATCTTCTTCTCTTTTAATCATGACCTTGCTCATAGGTGCCATTATCGTAATTGGCCAGTTAACAGAAGTACCCAAATTAACCCTGCTTATCTTATCACTGGCTACCGTAGTGGGGATACTTTTTTATTCCAACAAAAGTGCTGTTAAAAACAATGAGGGCTGGGGAGCAATGAAATACCAGCAGTTGATTTATGGCATGATTGGTATTTTTGTTTATGTAGGCGTGGAAGTGACCATCGACAATAATTTCGGTGCTTTATTAAAGACACCCGGATATCTTACCGATATGGGACTTGATGAAAGCAAAATATCCAAATATATTTCCCTGTACTGGGGAAGTTTGATGATTGGCCGGTGGACGGGCGCCATCAGCGTATTCAACCTCAAAGGAACGATGCGCAGCCTGATGATGATTGTTGTTCCTTTTATCGCCTTTGCCGTAGTGCTGGGCGTAAGCAAGGTTTATGGAAACGATATTTCCGATTTATTCGGATATGCCGTATTTATCCTGATTGCAATAGCTACTTTCTTCTATGGCCAGGAAAAACCGGTTAAAACATTGGTTGCTGTTGCTTCCCTGGCTTGTATATCCATGCTGGTAGGCGTATTTACAACAGGAATCATTTCTGTTTATGCGTTTATGGCAGGCGGACTTTGCTGCTCTGTTATGTGGCCATGTATTTTTTCATTAAGTGTGGGTGGTTTGGGAAAATATACCAGTCAGGGTTCGGCTTTTTTAATCATGATGATTTTAGGCGGTGCCATTATTCCGCCATTGCAGGGTGCAATTGGGGATAATGCAGGTATTGGTATGCACCACTCTTATTTATTGGCTGCAGCTTGTTTTGCCTTTCTTGTTTTTCTTGCACTGAAAATGAAAGCTGTTTTAAAAGCGCAGGGGCTGGATTTTGATGAGCAGGTAAGCGGTGGGCATTAATAATAGTAATAGTGTATTTGATCATTAGAAAATTTGACATATGTCCAGCTCAAATCAGGTGTATGAAGCCCTTGCAATAGGTATTGATATAGGTGGCACAGGCACCAAATTCGGTATTGTAGACAGGTCAGGCAACCTGCTTTTTTCCAGTGAAATGTCTACCCGCAATCATAAAGACCTAGAGGCATTTATTGATGAATTATTCAAGAACCTGATGCCGCTGATTGATAAAGCAGGTGGTATTGGAAGAATGAAGGGGATTGGCCTGGGTGCGCCAAACGGCAACTATTATACCGGAACCGTTGAATATGCTCCAAACCTGCCATGGAAAGGGGTTTTGCCACTTGCCAAAATTGTGGAAGCCAGGTTCAAGCTTCCGGTGGTTTTAACCAATGATGCCAATGCTGCTGCTTTGGGAGAAATGATGTATGGCGCTGCCCAGGGAATGAATGATTTTATCATGATAACACTGGGTACCGGTGTAGGCAGCGGGATTGTAGCCAATGGCAAGCTAATTTACGGGCACGATGGATTTGCCGGTGAATTGGGCCATACCATTATTATTCCGGATGGCAGAATGCATGATGGCACAGGAAAAAAAGGTTCGTTGGAAAGTTATGCATCGGCTACCGGTGTTCGTTTAACAACCATCGAATTACTTTCCAACAGCTCCAAGCCAAGTACGCTGAGAACTATTCCGGAAGATGCTATCGACTCAAAAAAAGTATTCGATGCAGCCATTGCCGGCGATGAACTTGCCAAAGAAATTTTTGAATATACCGGAAAGATTCTGGGCATGGCTCTTGCTAATTTTGTCATGTTCTCCAGCCCTGAAGCCATTGTATTGTTTGGAGGTTTAACCAAAGCCGGCGACCTGATACTCAAGCCTACAAGAGAGCATATGGAAGCCAACCTTATCCAGGTATTCCAGAATAAAGTAAAAATTCTGGTAAGCCATTTAAAGGAATCCGACGCTGCAATTCTTGGAGCAAGTGCGCTGGTATGGGAGATGAAATAATTCCGGAATCGGGTATTGATACCCTTCTAATAAAAAGCATTTGCCTGTTTGGTAAATGCTTTTTTAATTTCAAATAGTTGCAGGAATAATGACAAAGCCTAATCAGCATTTCTCAATTCTTAATTAAAAAAACTGCAGGCACCGGCCTCTCACCTTCTTTATCGCTTGGCTGAATTGTTTGTTTTCCATTGATTAAAAGGCAGCTGCTTCCGCCTCCATCGAGGTTGAGTGCCTCGATACAGCCAATTTCCTTCAGCATTTGTGCTTCCTGTATAAGCGTTGCTCCTTCTGCTTTTCCGGGAAACCGGCCTTCAATAACCAGCAGAATTAATTTACCATCGGCAGTATATCCCATGGCCGATCTGGGATGTTTGTCTTCAATTGCTTTACCGGCAAATTTCAACTCTTCGTTATTACTGATATCAATTTCTCCTTTCTGTACCAAAACAGGTCCACCGCCTATAGCAGTCTGCACTTTCCATTTTTTAAAATTTCCAGCACGCAGCATTACCTGCTTCAGGGGTTTAGCGGTTGAGTCTTTTAAAAAATTGATCTTATCCTGGCTGGCAAAGGGAAATTTTTCGAGTGAATCTGTATAGAGCCAGGCAATATCCGCCTGTCGGTTTTTAAAGATGCCGATGGCACTCCCGAAAGGATGCTTGTAGGTAAGGGTGTCTTTGGCCCTGCCGGCTAAACTATGCACCTGATAAGCGAGCAATTGGTGATCTTTCATTACCAGATTCAGATTGGTGGATTTGGCCAGATCGAAAAATGTCCCATTCATTACCAGCAAAGGTTTCCCTTCCTGCTGGTAATAGGCAGCAGGAGTTATTCGTTTTGCCTTACTAACCTGTGTAGTGAATTCGAGCGACCGATCCTTTAGTGCAACACTAACATAATAGGCAATATTGGGTTTCCCGTTTATGCTGTCGCGGCTAATATATACATGAAACGAAGACGGCAGAGGCAGGTACAAAGAATCCACACAGATCCATTTCATCTGAGCACCTGCAAGCATTGGCAGCAGTAATAAACAGGCAATCGTTTTGTATCGCATTATTTGCCGGGCTTATTTTAATAAGTCTCTCAATGCATAAATATACTGCTGGTTTCTATCTGTAGTTATCAGGCCCGATCTTGGACGGTCGAGGTCCAGTATCACATAAATAACCATTATGCTGAACAAGCCAAATCCGAATATGGTTAGCCAGTTCACTTTTTTATCCAGCGGTACTTCGAGGCCTGCAAAAAAACTGCAGCAAATGGACAGAATGATCAGCAACCAGATAATGGGATCCGGAACTTTGGCATTCAATGCCGCGTCACGTGAGGTTGATGTATCAAAAATGGCATTCAGGGCAGGTATCATTGAATTGGAGGCCACAAATAAAGCAGGATTCCTGCTATTTGCTGCGGCTCTTTCCCACAATAGTTTTCCAAATTTTTTTTCCTGCAATGCTGCCTGCCTGATTGTTTTTTCATCCAGTTTCGCTTCATAGAAAGCAATCCTGGATTCCAGGTATCCGGAAAAATCTTTCTTAAAAGCAAGTTTTGTGCTATCGGGATATAAATCGGCCCGCAAAATGGCGGTACCTATATCATTGGCTTCCTGAACAACAATGGTTCTTCTTGCATCAAATCTTGAACCCGACATACCGAATGTAAATGCCAGAATCAGGGCCAGTAATCCAAACATAGACCCTTCCAATGGGCCCAGGCCATTGGATAATTTATATTTTGATCTCAACTTCAGGCCGATAAAAACCATCAGCATCATCAATACAAATAAAAGCCAGCAGATAGTACTTGCATCGAGGCGGTAAATGAAGGTGGTTTTCATCTTCTCAAAATAATTAAAAAAGCCGGTTTTCAGCCGGCCTTTGATTATACTACAAGTTTATTTTTTTTCTCTTCCTTCCATTTGTTTCTTCCATACCCGGGAATAACGTGTTTTTCGCTATGGTAGGAAGATCGGACAAGGGGGCCGCTTTCTACATAATCAAACCCCAATTCATAGCCAATTTCTTTCAGCTCTGCAAACTCATCGGGATGTACAAATCTTAGTACCGGCAGGTGTTTTTTTGTAGGTTGCAGGTACTGGCCCAGGGTAAGTACATCAGTGCCCACAGCAACCAGGTCCTGCATGGTTTGAATCAGTTCTTCCTTGGTTTCACCAATACCGAGCATTATACCGGTTTTTGTACGCATACCGCCTTCTTTCAGCATTCGCAGTACTTCCAGACTTCTGCGGTATTTGGCCTGTATGCGTACCTGTCTGGTAAGCCGCTCTACCGTTTCCATATTATGACTTACCACATCGGGTGCAGCATGAATAATTCTTTGTACCTGATCTATCCTTCCCTGAAAATCCGGAATCAGGGTTTCCATAGTAGTATCTGGGTTTAAGCCCCTTACTGCCTCAATGGTATTATACCAGATGATGGACCCACCATCTTTTAGTTCATCCCTGTCAACACTGGTAATAACCGCATGTTTCACTTTCATTAGATGAATGGCTTCGGCAACACGCTGGGGTTCGTCCCAGTCAACGGGTTCAGGCCTTCCTGTGGCAACGGCACAGAATCCGCAGCTACGGGTGCAGATATTCCCCAGTATCATAAAAGTGGCGGTTCCCTCCCCCCAGCATTCGCCCATATTGGGGCAGTTGCCACTCTCACAAATGGTATGCAGCTGATGGGTATCTACCAGGGTCCTTACGTGTTTGTAACTTTCGCCAATAGGTAGTTTTACCCTGAGCCAATTGGGCTTTTTTAAGGTGGGAATTGCTTCATTTATTTTCGGGACTACCGGTAATTCTTGCATGAATCTTGCTGATTTTATACCCTGAAATCTGATCAGCAACCTCTGGAAAGATAAATTGCTTTACCATATTCAGAATGCTGCAGGCCAAGAAGGCAAAAATAGCTCACTTTCGCTTACCAAAAGCGACAGAAATATAGGCGTTGAAAAAGAATTTTTTCTCAGGATTCAGTAATAAAATGGGCATGTTTTGGGTATAATATTCAGCATTTACCCCTACTTCCAGGGCTGAAAGGATTTCATTATACCTGCCATAATCGAATCTTAATGCAGCCCTGGCATGGGCCCCCGGAACAAATTTTATTTCATTAAACCCTTTGAAAAGTCCCCCCTTTCCTAAAATGATGGTGGGGTCCAGAAATTGGCTTTGATTGGCAGGCTCGTACTTGATTTCCTGGGTTTTATTGGTTCCTGCTGTTTGTATTTCAATATAGTATGGCTTTAATAAACCGGCAGAAAGGCCCCCGCCATAAATAGCCGAAACAGCCACACCATTTTTATTTCCCTTGCCGCCAATCAGTACCTGCTGGCCCAAACCGGCTTTGAGGTAATAAAAATTATTTTGTTTGCCGTAAATATAGCTGGAGATAACCAGAAATCCGGAAGAAGCGCTGAGTGTAGGTATTTTCTCTTCTTTCGGATGTTTTCTTTCACCAAATTCCAGCCACCACAAACCGGTTTTGGTGATGGTTTTGTATTTTCCTCTTTCATAAAACATGCTCCAGGCATCGGTATTGAACTTAAAGCCGAAAGCACTCTGTTTCTGATAAATCAATGCCCCTTCTTCTTCCTGCTTAATCAATTGATTGATCTTTTCTTTGCGCTCTTCCTTTTTTTGCTGTTTGGTATTTACAGCTTCGGTCTTTACTTTTTGCTGTGCCTGTAAAGCCGCGGAGCAAAGCACCAGGAGGATAAAAATTAGCTTCTTCACTTGCATTTGATTTCTTACTTGTAAATTTATAGTAAAATGATACAATGACTTCACAAATTATTTATAAAGGTGATCTCCGATGCATGGCTACCCACCTTCAGAGCGGTACAATTATTGAAACCGACGCGCCAACTGATAACCAGGGCAAGGGCGAACGTTTTTCACCCACTGATCTGGTGGTTGTGGCACTGGCAACCTGTATGGTAACTACCATGGGAATCAAGGCACAGGGCCTGGGCATCAAACTGGATGATACCGGCATAGAAGTTACCAAAATAATGGTTAGCGACCCCAGAAGAATCGGCAAAATTCTGGTTCACCTGTTTTTTCCTGCTACCCTTCAGCTGGATGAGAAGCAAAGGGATTTAATGGAAAGAACCGCCCGTACCTGCCCTGTTGCCAGAAGCCTGCACCCCGAGGTTGAACTGGATATGCAGTTTAACTGGCAATAAGATAGTTCTCAACCTTGTTACTTAGACGTAAGATTTCATGATTTTGTTGCCTACTGCACAGGAAAGGCATTGCTTATTTGTGCAATAATAATTCGTTAATTCAATCAATGCCTGAGTGTCCATTGCAGAAACCAGCGGAATATTCCATTGTTCCCATTGTTTGATCAGGTGATTGTCTTCCGGCTGAATATTACAAAGCCAGCTGAATGCTTTTTCCCTGAAACGGTTTTCTTTTTTATAGGAACCGTATGCATACAATACCGGTATGATTGTATTGATAAAAACAGCATTGACCATTTGTTTCCCGATATTTTTGGGTTGCTGTATGGCCGGTTCATCAAACCTGTAATGATTATCCCAGTAGCCCGATGCCGTTACGAGTAATAAGTTCTGTAAGAGTTTATCTTCCTTAATTTCCAGTATCTGGGAAAAAAGCCGGGTTGATTGATGAACCAATACCGCCAACTGCGAAAGCCGGATGGTAGGAAAAGCAGCCGGGCGCATTCTTAAAAAAGCAGGTTGCCTGGAAATGCCGGTTAATTGATATTTTTTTTGGAAGAAATGAAAATCTCTTTGCAACAGGAGTGGATAGGGATCTTCCATTTTTTTTAGCAGCAAATTCGCCTGCCCCATTAATAGCGCTTCGAGCTGCTGTACGCTGTGCTGGTGCCGGTAAAGCAACCTGATGGGCAGAGATGCTGCTACCTGCTCAAACAAACCTGCATTTACCCGAATACCAAAGCCGGCCGACAGCATTCTCCAGAAAGTTTCTTCCCAGTTATTTGCCTGTCGAAACAATTCCAATACCTGTGATGCTTTTCTTTCAAGTCTTTCTGCAGCCATTCTTTCCATCCAGTTATTCCAGGTAAGCCGGTCGGCCAACGGCAGGAAGCTGCTGCAGGGTATGCGTTTATCCTGTTGCATCAGTTTTCCATATTGCAACAGCATTGTTCCCGATACCCTTGA
>JBDKLG010000097.1:0-3677 GCA_039795695.1 Bacteroidota bacterium | reverse complement strand
CCCATTACAGAACCTCCGGTAAATGATACTTGTAAAGCTTTGCTCAAACTGGTTCTTGCGGCCTGTGCCGTGCGTACATTGGCTTTGGTAGCCACTTTCATTCCAATAAAACCTGCGAGTGCGCTAAAGAATGCACCAATGATAAAAGCAAGGGCAATACTCCAGTGGCTATTGGCATCGGCATAACCCATCACACCCAAAAGGATGGCAACTATCACTACAAAATATCCCAGAATTTTGTACTCTGCTTTCAAAAAAGCCATGGCTCCTTCAGCAATATATTGGCTGATCTGTTTCATGCGGTCATTGCCCGCATCCTGCCTGGATACCCAGTTAAATTTTACTAAAGTGTAAAGAAGACCAAGAAGGCCCATCGCCGGTACGGCGTAAAACAAAATTTTGTCCATAAAACGAATTAATCTTCGGTTAACTTATTACTAAAAAGTCTGCAAAAATAGGTGGATTTGGCTAAAATCCCTTGCGGTGTATTTATTTACTTTCAGATAGGTATAAAATGTGTGAAAATCAATCAATTACTGCTCTAATTGGGTGGTATCCATATGGCCTGTAAATACAGAACTCATTTTGCCGGCAGCCCAGATATTCCGATTGAATTTATTTCCCAAAATAATTACGGTAGCAGAATCGGAAACCAGTCTTTTGAACACGGCATTATTACCATGCCACCAGCCATTGTGGTACACTACGGTTGGTTCAGGTGGCCTGATGAGTAAATGCCAGCCCAGTCCGTAATTCTTTTCTCCTTTTTTTTCAAAACTATAGGGCTGGTATGCCATATCCATTGTTTCGGCACTTACCAGTTGTTCCAGGTAAAGCGCTTTATCCCATAACAACAAATCCCTTACGGTGCTGTACACGTTTTTATCGCCATACACACAGTCCAGCATCTGCAGTTTGAAGGGTGAATTATTGTAATTGTAGGAAGGAACATAATTGGCCGTATCCCTCAAGCTGAAAATAAAGGTATTGTTCATGCCCAGGGGTTTGAACACATACTCATGCATATAGTCCGGAAAAGACATGCCCGATATTTTTTCCACCACCAGTGCCAGCATTGCATAGTTGGTATTGCAATAGCTGTAACGCTTATTGGGAGAGGATTCCGGAGCAGGGTGGTGTTTGATCATATAATCCAGCACATCCCTGTTGGTGGCCAGCCCTTTAAAGGCATCGGCCGATTTGATTACCCGGGTTCTCTTGACCATTTTCCCCTTCCTGTTCTTAACCATTACCGATTCGGTTCTGGTTCCATCCATGAAATGGTCGTATTTGGGAAGGCCGCTGCGATGGTTCAGCAGGGTTTTGATGGTAATATTCGGATAAGGGAAATCGGGCAGGAATTTTTCTATGCGGTCATCCAGGGAAAGTTTACCCTCTTCCATCAATTTGAGAATCACGCCTGATGTGAAGGTTTTTGAAACAGAAGCAATATGGAACGGTGTACTGGCCGTAATGGGTTCCCTGGTCTTGAAATTATACAGTCCGCGGTACTCTTCAAATACGATTTCGCCGTTTTTTGCGAGTAAGATACCTCCGTTAAAGCCTCTTTTTTGCAGTAAAGATTCATACAATGGGGTGATGGCACCATTGTAATAGGCTTTCTCTTTTGCCGAAATGGCCGAAAAGCCAGCATTTTTTTCCTTTTTTACCGGCTGTTTCTCGGCGTCGCGGGTAGGGTTTGCGCCACAGGCAATAATGAGGAAAGTAAGTAAAGGAATCATTTTCGAACGAATCATTGCTGCTGTATTGTTCTAAAGCGGCAAATATAGGCTTCGGCCCCAGCACAAACTACCAAAGTGGAAAACTATCTGTGAGGCTGTAAAACAAATAACATTTATTTTCGCAAACATGAGCAAGCAAGCAACAACCAGTTATCCCAAGGAAAGGATCAACATACTATTTCTCGAAAACATCAGCGACAAAGCCGTTCAGCAGTTTCAGCAAACAGGCTATGTAAATGTGCGCAAATTGAATGGGGCATTGAGTGAGGAAGAATTGATCAGGGAAATCAAGGAAGTACACCTGCTGGGTATCCGTTCCAAAACACATATTTCGGCCAGGGTACTGGCAGCAGCCCCCAAACTACAGGCAATTGGCTGTTTTTGTATAGGGGTAAACCAGGTTGACCTGAAAGCCGCTACCAAAGCGGGTGTGGTGGTATTCAACGCACCTTACAGCAATACGAGGAGTGTGGCAGAACTGGTGATTGGCAGTTCCATCATGCTGATCAGGCGGATTTCAGATAAAAATATGGCCGCCCATAAAGGCATCTGGATGAAAGAAGCCAAGGGGAGTTTTGAACTGAGGGGAAAAACATTGGGACTGATCGGATACGGCAATATTGGCTCACAGGTAAGTGTGCTGGCAGAAGGACTGGGCATGAAAGTGCTGTTTTATGATGCCGAAACAAAACTGCCCCTGGGTAATGCTGCTGCAGCCAAAACCCTGAAAGAGCTGGTAGCAGTATCCGATATTGTTTCCCTGCATGTACCTGAAACAGCCCAGACAAAAAACATGATCAACAAAGCGCTCCTGAAAAATTTCAAGAAAGGGTCTTTGCTGATTAATTATGCGAGGGGAGAAGTGGTGGATATTCCTGCTTTGGCTGCAGCTTTGAAAGAAGGCCATTTGGGTGGTGCGGCCATTGATGTGTATCCATGGGAGCCGGAAAAAAATGGCGATAAATTTGAAACACCCCTGCAGGGTTTATCCAATGTGATTCTTACACCGCATATTGGCGGATCTACCGAAGAAGCACAACAAAATATAGGGGAAGATGTAAGCATCAAATTGTTCCAGTACCTCGAAAGAGGCATTACCAATGGATCACATACGGTTCCAGCCATCGGCTTGCCGCCGGTTGAAAATGCACACAGGATCCTGCACATACACCATAATGTGCCCGGCGTATTGAGTGCAATCAATACGGCACTTTCCAAAAACAATATCAATATCCTTGGGCAGTACCTGAAAACCAATGAAAGTATTGGTTATGTGGTATTGGACATCGATAAGAAACTGTCGAAACAGGCAGTGGCTTTGTTGAAAGAAGTGAAGGCCACAATTAAAGTGAGGATGCTGTATTAGCGGCGATTATCTGTGCGATTCTGTGGCAAAAAAAGACTGCGTATTTGTGCATTTTCATTGTTGAAATTTTGCCACAGGTAATACTGAAAACACAGATGGCTGCTATTTTTCCAATGCTTTCAATATTTTCTTTCCCCGGCTTTTAAATGCGGCGGTTTCCCTGTCCATATTTTCTTCAATCAGCAATTTCAATTCACTTTTTATTTCAGGATAATCTGTTGTGAGATGGAATAGGGTAGTAAGGCTGAAAGCTTTGATGGCAACAGGTGTGGCAGGATTTTCGATGAATCCGAAACAGCTGGTCATCACTTCTCCATGGTATTTTTCCGGGATGCTGATTCTTTCAAGTATTCTTACCGAATTGCGAACAACGGCAGGGTGGCTGTTTTTATGCTTCAGTTGTGCTACCAGCGCTTTGATATAGGGTTGAATGAGTGCCGGTTTTTTTTCAGTTGCCAGGCTTACACTCCAGGCAGCCCTCTGTGCCACACGGTATTCATTCAGGAGAAAGCATTGCATTAATTCCCTGAAGTTTTTTGCAGAAATGCAGGCATAGTCGGCAATTTTCA
>JBDKLG010000096.1:0-10348 GCA_039795695.1 Bacteroidota bacterium | reverse complement strand
CCATTGAGTTAAGGGCAAAATGTTTTACGCAGGACATAACATGGCGTTGAATACCTCTGGTAAGCGCACTCCCCATTTCTCCAAGCAGATAACTGTCTTCTCCATAAGATTCCTGTGCCCTGCCCCAGGCCGGATGCCGCAGTAGATTAATACAAGGTGCCCCTATCATATTTGCCCCATTCGCACGTGCCTCTTTACCCATTGCATCTCCAATTCTTTCTTCTATAGAAGGGTCCCAGGTAGCACCCCGTGCAATCGCTACAGGAAAAGTGGTTGCACCGGGTAACATAACGCCCCGGGGACCGTCAGTAAACCTTATTCCCGGAATTCCGAGCCTTTCCAAAGCTCCGGCTGTTGTTAGGGGATGGCGATTATACCCGCCACTGGTCATATGCAAAATGCCCGGATAAAAAGACGGCTCTCCAGACATCATATTGATTTTTTCTTCCAGTGTAAGCTGGGCCAATATCTTCCTTGCCTTAACAGTTATCTGTTCAACAGTCAGCGACTGGTTTGATTCAAAAGCGCCAAAAGCGGTGGGTGCTACGTTTTTTTTTGACTGTGCATTGCTGCAGATGTCTAAAATACAAAAGCAAAGGATCAGTAATAGTCCCTTTTTTGTAGGCCTGTATAAAAAAATAGTTTTGACGAACATCGTATATAAACTGGCTTTAAAATACATGATAAAAATTGTGGTAAACAAGATCCGGTCTTACTTTATTACTGAAATACCCCACCAATAAAACTAATTCAGACAATTCTTATTGGATCCAAAATCCCAGTTCAGTCCTGTTTTCCCGACTTATGCATCTCCTGTTTCTTTTTCAAAATAGCTTCCGGAATCCCTTTTTTAAAGCTTGCATAATAAGCCTGTCCTTTTTTGATTCGATCCTGCATCGCTTTAACCGTATCAGGGTAGGTGGCAGCAACACTGTAGTTTTCAGCAATATCCCTACTCATGTCATACAGTTCCGGAAAACCTACGGCTTCTAAAGGAATGGTTAAACCTCGGTAAGTGGTTTGTGTCACATATTTCCATTTTTGGGTGCGCACGCCCACAATGTCTTCATTATTAAAAAGGAAGATCCCATCGTGTGGTGAGGGTTCACCTTTTGTTAATACGCCTGAAATATCCTTACCGTCTATCTCTAAATTCCGGGGCAAGGATAAACCGGCCATACTTACAAAAGTTGGCAGCAGATCTATACCACTCAGGATTGCTCCTGTTTTTCCGGGTTTAATAATAGCAGGCGCCCAGGCAATAAACGGAACCCTATATCCACCATCATACCCTGGGCCACCCTTGCGGTCTCGCAAAGGGTTGTTGCTGCCCTCAAACCATGCACCATTATCGGAAGTTAATACCACTACAGTATTTTTGTCAAGATGCAAGTCTCGAAGTTTGCTTAGTAAACGCCCTATTATTGAATCAATCTCCATCATTACATCCCCATATGCTCCAAAGGTTGATTTGCCTTTAAAAACCCTGTTCGGATGCTCTGGTAAATGGGGAGCACTTAATGCCAACTCAAGAAAGAAAGGCTTGTCTTTGTTGGCGTCTATAAAGGTTTCGGCTTTTTTATAAAACATTTGCTGCAATTCCGGGCTTCCATCAACGCGGGTACTACTCAGCTTTCCTGATTTTGCATCCGCATCATATAATGGCAATGGCAAAATATCATGGCTATAAGGAATTCCATAAAACAAATCAAACCCATAATTGGTGGGAAGCCATTTAGTGCCTGTATGACCAAGATGCCATTTGCCAATAAGCGCCGTGGCATAATCAGGTTTAAGCAGATTTGCAATTGTTTGCTCAGAAACAGGAAGTGTTCTTTTATCATCAAACAAAATCACTTCATACCCCAAGCCCGTTCTGATTGGATAACGCCCTGTTAAAATACCGGCTCTGGCAGGGCTGCAAATATTCGCAGGACTATAGTAATCAGTTGCAATCAATCCTTCCTTAGCCAGTTTACTTATGGAAGGAGTTGGGATTAACCCTCCGTTCGGTTCAATGTCTCCCCAACCCATGTCGTCACATAATACAAGAATAAAATTTGGTTTCCCTTTAAAGACTGTTACCGGTGCATTGTTTTGACCAGCCTGGTTGGAAGCAGGCTTTTCTTTTGCCTTATCGGAACAGGCATTTAAAAAAAATAAGGCGGTAAACAGGAAAACAGGTAAAAAATAATCCCTTTTCTTTCCCTCCCATCCTAAAAATAAAAAATGGTTATTTCTTTCCATAAAACCAGGGTTTGAATGGTTCTTTTTTAGTACTTAAATTAACGAATAAATCACCTGATTTACAACGATAAATGTAACTTATTACGGCAATTTGGGTGACTATTAAAATTATTGAAATAAACGAGGAATTCAAAATAAACCTGGGGAATAAGCCGGCCGGTAAAATTTCCCCTGCTTTTTGCAAGGTATGGCACAATCAATCGTCTTATATTTTACAGAATTTGCCTGAAATGCTGTAAGTTACCTTATTACTAATTGAAAAGGCGACAAAAGCCCATGAAATTGATTATGATCAGTTGCCAGGAAGCCACTTACCTTATTTCAAAAAAGGAGGAAAAAAAATTGCGGTGGTTTGAGAAGATCAAATTATCCGCACATTTGATGCTGTGCAGTTTCTGCAGAAAATTTGAAAAGCAAATAAATCTTATCATCAAACAGGTTCAGAATAATGAATTTTCTGCCACCCTGTCTGATGAAACAAAGGGAAAAATAAAAACCGCGTTAAAAGAACAGACCGAAGCCTAGACTTTCAACACGGCTTATCAAAACTGTTTTTATTTTTCCAGCATACCGTCCAGCTTCCACTGTTTGATTACATTAATGGTACTGTCGGATAGTTTTGGTTTTCGGTTGGGCATAAAACCCCTGTCGGTTGGGTTCAATGAAATGCGCCTTAACAGATCATCGTACTGTGCTACAGTTGTAGCATAGCTATCCAAAGCTTTTTTATTACCTCCCTTGTTGGGGAAATGGCAGGGAGCACAGTTGGCTTCCAGCAATGGAGCAATATTTGCCTGATAGGAAATTTTGGGAATAGGCACAACTGCTGCTTTCTTGGTAGAACTACAATAACTGAACACCAGTGCGCCGGCAATTAAGGTTCCGAGTACATACAATTTTTTCATGCTCATACTATTTGGTTGATAAATGGTTTCAATTTGGAATATCCGTTTTATTTTACCCAATATAAAACCAATCCGCCTGGTTTAGGGGAACTGGCATAAAAAATCGGTAAAAAATGAGGTGAACGGGTTGTATCTTTCAGCCGATTTTCCAGCAGCATATGCCGGTAATATCCTATCATGCCGAATCAACCAACCAATTGCCACGCTAATACAGAACAGCCGGTTATTGTACCGATACCACCAGCTGAGTCGGAAGAGCTGGTGGCACTTGCCCGCAAAATTTATGCTGAACATTATCTCCACCTTTGGGAACCGGGTGGGGCTGAATGGTATATGCAGGAAGAGGCTTATGCTTCAGATAAAATCAAACATGAGCTCGCTGATCCGGATAATCTCCATTTCAAAGTTATTGCCGGGAAAGAGGCTGTCGGTTATCTAAAACTCAGATTGCATCATTCCTCCAATGATGCTGCCGCAGATAAGGTTTTAGAAATTGAAAGAATTTACCTGCTCAATTCATTCACGAACAGTGGCATCGGTAAAAAATTAATGGAATTTACCGAGCAAATTGCCCGAAAAAAAAACTGTGCGGTCATAATTCTGAAAGCAATGGATAGCAGTGACCGGGCCCTGAATTTTTATCACCAAAACGGCTATCGTATTTGTGGCAATTTCCGCTTAAACTTTCCTTTGATGAAAGCTGCTTACAGGGGAATGGTAGTTTTACAAAAACAACTCAACTGCTAGCCTTATTGGTGCTCCTTTAATCTGAAGCAGGTATATTTTACCTGGCCAATTAGATGGTCCACCTGCGCGGCTGTGTAGCAGTTCTGATGCCTCTGCGAATATTCCAAAGATCAACAATACCAAAACTCTGTGTATTTGATTTTGTTCTCTTTACTTCCACTGCAGTAGTTGCAATGGTTTCTTTTACCTCTGAAAGCAGGTTTTTTAATTCGTTGGCTTCTATTTGTACAATAGAAGGCATGACATTACTCTTCATAATATTTCCTTTTTTTATTAATCGTTTTTTGCTGAGCGGAAACAGGGAGAAAAAATCAATTCAACCGTTAGTAGCGTAAGTAATTAATACATCACACATGAGACTGTTATATATCGTCGCTCAGTTTCGGGTGCAAAATTACGATTAAGTAGGTTAAAAGACAAATAAAAATGCAAATGCATTGTTAATGTGTCGATTATACGATTGAAGAATAGGCCATTCGATGGTGTTAAAAGGCAATGCCAACCCTGGTTTCAGTAAGATCAGGCGTTTTCATCAATTGCTGTAAAAAATATTTTTTCTTTTCCTGTACAACATCCCAAGGAAAAATCAGAAATAATGCCGCCAGTTAAACATGGCACGAAATCCGATATACCAAATGTTTTTCATCTCGATCATTGGTTCGCCAACAGGTAGCAGTACTTGTGGTTGTCGAATCATGTCGATGCCTGCAGAGAATTGGAATAATATATTGGAACTCTGGTTGGTTGAAAAAGTTTTGAAAGGACGGTATTCCAAAATCGGAAAATCAATTTTGGTTGATTTGAATTCAACCAATAATGACTTTGCCGAAGTTACCGGAAGTATGATCACATCTTTTGGATTGCCCAGTCCATAAAATGACAATCCTATTTCTCTGCCTAAGGTGAACTGAAACCTGCCTATTCTTGTAGCTATCCCCGATTGCCAGGGAATCAGGCCGCCATTGGCCGCACTCACTGCCATCTTTGTATAGGTTGCGGGTGAAAATAAAAAGATGGGGGCTGCAAGTATCAAATCACCGGGTATTAACCAGAAAGGCATTCGAAATCGAAGATTTATGGCTGAACGTCCCGGTATAGCTGAGGTAATTGAAACCGGTGAAGCCGCAATATCAGTATTGGAAAAACTATTAGAAGTTGCAGCATCCTCCCTCCACCCGAACTGAAGAAAGAATAATCCATCCCCTGCCTGGCTTAATACCCCGTCTACCCCATAGCCAATTCGGATATTAGCTTCCAGCCCGCCTACCGAGCCTGGTGTTTTCTGCTGACCGCCAAAACCACCTGAAATTCCATCTGCATTTAAAGAAGAGGATATTCCGATAAAAGGACCTATTTCGGCTCTGTACCTGGTTACTTCTCCAATACCGCTACCTAAGCCCGGGATAGGGGTTCTGATTAAAATGTTTTTATAAATATTATAATTAAACCCACGCTCAGGCATCAGGTTATTTTTGCAAACATCAAAGCTATCGGGTTGATTGCCCAATGCTTTTCCATACGCATCCATCTCCACTTTTAAATTGCCATTTGTAGCGTCAATCAAAGCTTCCAGACTTTTTTGAACCGATGCAGCAGCAGCTATTGCATCTTCTTTGCGCATATAGGAATCGCCCATACGCACTGCTTTGCTGCCATCCCAGGTATCAGCCTCAATCCCTTTTTCATTATAAAAATCATGTGTCCCCTTTCTAAGTGACGCATTTCCCCAGGTGCCGGCAATATGCCCTGCAGCATAAACATCTTCCAGAAAATGTAAACCGAATGCTTCGTCTGCCAATGCCGAAAGCAACAGTGTCGATTTTTCAGCTTCCGACAAATTTTCCTGCGCATAGCGGGTTGCTTTTATCAGGGCACTTTTGTGAAACCAGGTATACACGCCCATTGCATTCAGCTCAGTACCCTTGGTATAGCATGCAGTTAGGTAATCTGTAGCTTCTATATCCACTTTTTGTCTTGCATATAAAAAGTGAACATTATTGGATCCTGCCCTTGTGGCATATTCCTGGTCTGCCCTCAATAATTTGATATCCGAAGCAGATAAGGCATTTACATGGTAACTCCTGTTTTTGGCTTTGGCAAGATCCAGACTCAATTTGGCACCAATACCCGCAACTTTTAAAATCCAGTCTGAATGCAATACCGTATTCAATAAACTAACCGGCGAACAACTGTGGTCGCCTGCAATAGCCGTCCAGGAAGCCCAGTCAAGCTGTTCTGGCTTGATTGTTTGCGCGGGGTCAATTACGTATTCAGTTAAACGGGACTCATAGCCTTTTCGGGCATTTGACCAGATATTGTCGAGCAGTTTCCTGTATTCAGGACTCAAATTCTGTACCGCCAGGAGTGCAATCTGCCGGTGTTCAGGAAAAATATACGCATAAGACTGCGGTACCAAAAAAACCAGGAAGGCAATAGCCAAAAAAAGCCTGTTCATTTTTTTCCGTTAAATAGTTTATTGACAAGATTGCCTGAATACTTCAATCAAATGGACGGTTGCAAATTTGTACTGATGTTACATCTTTACAAAAAGACCCTGCCTTTCTCCTGCCTAATTTACAAATGGATGAATAGATTTCAAAATATCAACCGTAAAAAAATCAGTTCATGTTTTTCGCTGACATTGTCAGATCGATATCCGGTTTTGATTCATCTACCAGCAAAACCTTTCCCCTGTTGGTTCTCATGATTCTTGAGAATAGAGAAATTTCTTTATCGAACAGAAATCGAAGTAAAAGTCCTGTCCAGGATCGATGGTAGGAAAGAGAATTGTAAAAAGAAGGTGCAGCATGCCGTATCTCGGGTAATTTATTCCAGGGTACGGAAGGAAAATCGTGGTGTTCATTGTGGTAACCTACATTAAAGGCAACTGTATTCAGCGGACCGTAATAACTATAAGTTTCCTGCTCGCTTCCATGTGTAAGATAGTGCTCCTGTACCCATCTTGCCCCCAATGGATGCAGACCTACCGAAAAGAAAAAGCTCAGCACCAGGAAAACCAATGCTTTGGCTCCAAACAACCAGCCAATCGCTGCAATGGCAAGTATTTGTACCAGCCAGTTCAATGCTACCCATTTATCAAATGGCCTGATTTCCTTTAACCTGGGTATCCGAAACATCTGAAACAGCGGGTAAAATAATAACCAGATTAGTTTTCCGATAAACCAATGATTGATCAGCTTGGCTTCCCAATAATTGGGGAGGTCGCCATCCAGTTCATGCACTCCCTGAAAAGAATGGTGCTTGATATGGTAGGTTTCAAACGAAACAGAGCTGGGAAATATAAGGGGAATATTTGCCAATATACCTGCCAGCTTATTTGCTGCGGGTTTTTTAAATATTAGCCTGTGGGCACATTCATGAATCATCACAAATAATGCATGGTCTGCAAAAGCACCGATACAATAAGCTACCACCAAAACCAGCCACCAGGGCTGACTGGACAATACAATGGCCAGTACTACCTGTAAAGCAACCAATGCCATAATGATGACAAAACTATAAGGGTTTTTGCCTATGAGTTTTCTAATATCCGGAACAAGTTTCAGTATCTCTTTAGTTCTTATTCTATGAGGTTCGGAATGGGGGGTATGAACAAAGTCATTTTTTGTTGCCATAGGCGGAAAAATAAGACTATTTATGGAACCTGCGCATAAAAACTGGAAGAGATTATTTCCTGCCCCGGATTTGCTGGTAAAGTAGTCATCTACCCAACAAAAAGAGCAGCCGGTTGGCTGCTCTTTTCCTGATTAATCAATGTACTCAGGCCGCCTTCTTTCCTACCCCATTCATGAACCCAACAGCTGCCCCAATAAGCCCATACATAACGGCACCACAGAGAACGTCGGCAATCAACGATTCGATTGTGCTTAAGTTCGTAGTAGCAAACATCATAAAGTCGAATGCACCGGACACAAAAAAACCTACTACCCCGCCGGCTACAGCGCCATTACCCAAACTGGTAATATTTGCCCATTTATTAAAGATGTAAGAGAGCAAAAATCCCTGAAACAAGGAGCCTACAACTAATGCCCACCAGGCATATTCTTCCATTTTCTTCATGGCAGCAGTGTCAGTACCCCCATGTTTGGCAAAAAAATCGGCCATAACAAGTCCATAAATCAGGTATCCGGCAAAAAAAGACATGATACCACCAACAATACCCGAAACAAGAAATTTTTGTGTGTTCATAGCAATCGGTTTAGTTGAAAAATATTTGACCTTCCAAAATATAAACTTGGTATCGCAAATGCAATAGCTAAACAGCCGGTCCCTGAAATGTGAATAACTAATTGATTGCTAAAATCTGTATGGATATCACGCATCTTGATTAATTTTAAACCCAATCCACCAGAAACATCATAAAATAATCATTATCAACATATTATGAATCCGATAAAAACCGTTTTACTTTCTTTTGGCATGTCGGGCAGGGTTTTCCATGCCCCTTTTATTCACCTGCATCCGGGTTTTGCATTATCGGGTGTTTGGGAAAGAAGTAAATCCGAATCACTTGAATTTTATCCGGGTACCCGGATTTATAGAAGTTTGGAAGAATTACTGGCAGATTCATTGGTGGAACTGGTGGTAGTGAATACCCCTACGGGTACTCATTTCGACTACTGCAAAAAGGTACTGGAGGCAGGCAAACATGCGATCGTGGAGAAAGCATTCACCACCACCGTTGCGGAAGCGAGGGAACTGGCTGATTTGGCTGAAAAAAACAATTTGGTTTTAGCTGTTTTTCAAAACAGGAGGTGGGACAGTGATTTTCTTACCGTTAAAAAAATTGTACAGGAAGGATGGTTGGGAGAAATCATGGAAGCAGAGTTTCATTTCGACAGGTTCAAAGATGAATTAAGCCCGAAAACCCACAAAGAAACACCCTTGCCGGGTGCAGGTGTAGTATATGACCTGGGCCCTCATTTGATTGACCAGGCAATCTGTTTATTTGGAAAACCGGTAGCTGTATTTGCCGATATCAATATTACCAGGCCCGGTTCGAAAGTGGCAGATTATTTTGAAATATTGCTGTACTATCCCACCATGCGGGTAAGATTAAAATCTGGTTACCAGGTGCGGGAGCCCTACCCTTCTTTTGCCGTGCATGGAAGAAAGGGGTCTTTCCTGAAAAGCAGGGCCGATGTTCAGGAAACCCTACTGGCAGCAAATCAACCCCCTAACCTGAACGAATGGGGCACTGAGCCGCTTGCAGAGCAGGGCTTGCTACACACTGAAAAAGAGGGCGCGGTAATCAGGGAGAAAATACCCACGCTGCAGGGTAATTATTACCATTATTATGAGGGTATTTTTCAATCGATCAGAAAGCAAGAACCCGTACAGGTAAGCGCTTCCGATGGTATATTGGTTATGCAAATTATTGAAGCGGCACAGCAAAGCAGCAGGGAAAGAAGGGTGGTGGACCTATAAAATTGGCTTTCTCATTTCGAAGAAAAAAGCAATTGAATGAATTGAAAAATAAAAACCCTGCAGATTGCAGGGTTTTCAATAACTATTATTGATTGATTTTCTTGTAGGTGTAAGGTCTTACATTTTCTTCGCATCTTCCAGAAACTGTGCCAATCCAATATCCGTTAAGGGATGTTTTAATAAACCAAGGATTGAAGGCAGCGGACAGGTACAAACATCTGCACCCAATTCGGCAGCTTTGATAATATGCAGTGCATTGCGAATAGATGCAGCCAGGATCTCTGTTTTATAATTCTGTACATCAAAAATATGGCGCAACTGGCCAATCAGTTCCATCCCGTCCCAGCCACTGTCATCAATTCGGCCAATAAAGGGCGAAACATAGGTGGCACCGGCTTTTGCGGCTAATATGGCCTGACCGGCAGAGAAAATAAGGGTACAGTTGGTACGGATACCATTATCGGTAAACCACTTGATGGCTTTTACCCCATCTTTGATCATCGGAACTTTGACCACAATATTCGGATGAATGGCTGCCAGTTTTTTGCCTTCTTCTACAATGGAAGCAAAATCAGTAGACAATACTTCGGCACTGATATCGCCATCTACCAATTCACAGATGGTTTTGTAGTGTTGTGCAATGGCTTCCTCCCCTTTGATTCCTTCTTTGGCCATTAAACTTGGATTGGTGGTAACACCATCCAGAATTCCTAAATCATTGGCTTCTTTAATCTGAGCGAGATTGCCCGTGTCGATAAAAAATTTCATGCCTTAGCCCTGCATCCCCAAAGGGGAAATTTGATGAAGAATTGAATTTACCCTTAAAACTCCCCCTTAAGGGGGCAGGGGGTAAAAAAATGGCAGGCTACTCACATCGCACCGCTACAACCGCTTATCCTTGCTGCATTCCTGCCCTGGGGAGGTTCAGCAGGAGCTGGTCATGCGAGACCTGCCGCCGCAAAATTAAGGGAAGAAGGGGAATTAAATGAAGAAATTTTAAA
>JBDKLG010000095.1:0-7341 GCA_039795695.1 Bacteroidota bacterium | reverse complement strand
TAACCGCGGAGGTGGAAGAGGAAGAAATTAATAATTGATAATTAGTAATTAGTAATTGCTAAAGTTTTAAATAACTATGGACATTGGTCCATGGACTAAAAGCTAAAGAATGTTACAGCCTAAAAGAAGTAAGCATAGGAAGCAGCAAAAAGGACGCATTCGCGAAGTAGCCAAGCGTGGTACTTCCATTTCATTTGGTTCATTCGCACTGAAGGCATTAGAACCAATCTGGTTAACCAACCGTCAGATTGAATCTGCCCGCCAGGCGATGACACGTGCAATGAAGCGTGAAGGAAATGTATGGATTCGTATTTTTCCTGATAAGATCATTACCCGTAAACCTGCGGAAGTAAGGATGGGTAAGGGTAAGGGTAACCCCGAATTCTGGGCTGCCGTAGTAGAACCAGGACGTATCATTTTCGAATGTGACGGTGTAACTGAAGCTATTGCCAAAGAAGCAATGGGCTTAGCTGCACAGAAATTACCAATCGCAACCAAATTTATCGTAAGAAGGGATTTGCAAGCATAAAAATTTGAAAACCTTCAAATTGAAGAAATAATGGCAAACAAAAAAACATACGAGTTCAACAGCGCTATCAAGGATTTGAACCTGGCTGATTTGAAGACGAAGATTCAGGAAGATCAATTGCGCCTGAAAAAGCTTGAGTTCGCTCATGCAATTTCTCCGCTGGAAAACCCGATGAATATCCGTGGTCTTCGCAGAGATATTGCCCGCTTAAAAACGGAATTGAAGAAAAAAGAAATGGGTATTTAAAAAGCTGTGAGCTTATGGCTGTGAGCCGTGGGCTTATAGAAAAAATAAAGTTGCTCGAGGCTCGAAGCTCGTAGCTCAAAGCTAAAAACAAACAAAATGGCTGAAGTAAGAAATTTGCGTAAAACAAGGACAGGGGTTGTTACAAGCGACAAAATGGACAAAACCATTACCGTTGCTGTAGAAAGAAAAGTAAAACACCCTATCTACGGTAAGTTCGTAAAGAAAACCACCAAATTCCATGCGCACGATGAAAAAAGTGAATGTGCAATTGGTGATGTAGTTAAAATCATGGAAACACGTCCGCTGAGCAAAACAAAACGCTGGAGACTGGTTGAAGTGATCGAAAAAGCGAAATAAGCTTTTTTATGCTGTGTGCAGTCTGAAAGGAGTGCCTCAGCCTCTGAAATAAAATTGTTATAAACGCCAGGGATTAAACCCGGCTCAAAGCTAAAAAAGATGATTCAGCAAGAAAGCAGATTGAATGTAGCTGATAACAGCGGTGCCAAAGAAGTTCTTTGCATCAGGGTATTGGGAAACAGTGGTCAGGATTATGCCAAAATAGGCGATAAGATTGTTGTAACTGTTAAAGATGCGATACCTGCAGGCGGTATTAAAAAAGGTACCGTATCAAAGGCAGTGATTGTTCGTACCAAAAACAAATTACGCAGAAAGGATGGTTCCTATATCCGTTTTGATGACAATGCAGTTGTATTGTTAAACAATTCAGATGAACCCCGCGGTACGCGTATTTTCGGGCCGGTAGCAAGAGAGCTGCGTGATAAAGGATACATGAAAATCATTTCACTGGCTCCGGAAGTTCTTTAAGAAAGCTGCCTGCTGAAAGCCGAGGCTGGAGCAGGAAGTAAATATAAATTTTTTAAGCGAGACGATCAGCGTTGAGCATTAAGCATTAAGCACAATAAAATGAGTACAAGATTTAAACCCAAATTCAGCATCAAAAAAGGCGACACTGTTGTGGTGATTGCCGGTGATGACAAGGACTTGAAAAAGCCTCGTAAGGTGCTGGAAGTAATCGTTGATAAAGGCCGTGTGGTTGTAGAAGGCGTTAATATCGCAACTAAACACACCAAACCTTCTGCTGCAAACACAAAAGGCGGTATCGTTAAAATCGAGGCGCCGATAAACATCAGTAATGTGATGTTGTGGGATGCCAAAAAGGGCGAGCCAACGAAAGCAAAGCGCACCCGCGAAAATGGAAAATTAGTACGTGTATCTAAAAAATCAGGGGAGGTAATCAAATAATGAGTACTGTAAAATACACTCCAAGATTAGCAGACAAGTATACCAAAGAGGTTATACCTGCTTTAATGAAGAAGTTTGCTTACAAAACTGTAATGCAGGCACCTAAACTGGAAAAAATCTGTATCAACCGTGGTGTAAATGGTGCGGTTACAGATAAGAAACTGGTAGACATCGCTGTAGAAGAGCTGAACACCATCACCGGTCAGAAAGCTGTTCCTACCATGTCTAAAAAAGACATTTCGAACTTTAAGTTGCGTAAAGGAATGCCCATTGGTGCCCGCGTAACCTTAAGGGGAGAGAAAATGTACGAATTTCTCGACAGGCTGGTATCCGTAGCACTTCCACGTGTGCGCGATTTCAAGGGAATCAGTGACAAGGCTTTTGATGGCCGTGGTAACTATACCCTGGGTATCACCGAGCAGATCATTTTTCCTGAAATTGATATTGATAAAGTAAATAAAATTACCGGTTTGGATATCACTTTCGTTACAACAGCAGATACCAATGAAGAAGCTTACGAGCTTTTGAGAGAATTGGGTATGCCATTTAAAAATGCTAAAAAAGAAAACAACTAATATCACATGGCAAAAGAATCCATCAAAGCCAGACAAAGAAAGCGTGAGAAAACAGTTGCAAAATTTGCAGAAAAACGTGCCGCTTTAAAAGCAGCAGGAGATTATGCAGCTTTGGACCTGCTTCCTAAAAATGCTTCACCTGTAAGGTTGAAAAACCGTTGTCAGTTAACCGGTCGCCCAAGAGGATATATGAGATATTTCGGTCTCTCAAGAATTATGTTCCGCGACATGGCTTTAAACGGACAAATTCCGGGAGTGAAAAAAGCAAGCTGGTAAATATTCCAATCCCCATTGGGGGCGAGGAGCAATTTTTTTGAACAAGATTTAATTCTAATAAACATGGTAACTGATCCTATAGCAGACTTCTTAACCAGAATTCGCAATGCTCAGATGGCTGGCCATAGGCTGGTTGAAATTCCTGCTTCTAATTTAAAGAAGCGTATGACAGAGATCCTTTATGAACAGGGATATATTCTGAAATACAAGTTCGAGGACGACAGCAAACAAGGTTTGATCAAGATCGCATTAAAATACGATCCTACAACCAAGCAGGCTGCTATCCGCTCACTGGAAAGAGTTAGCCGCCCAGGTTTGCGTCAATACGCAAAACCTGCTGAGATTAAACGTGTCATCAATGGACTGGGTGTAGCCATCCTAAGTACTTCTAAAGGAGTATTGACCGATAAACAGGCCAAGGCTCAGAACGTAGGTGGTGAAGTTTTGTGTTATATCTATTAATTGACTCAGCGAAAGCTGGTGCTTATAAACACCTGGTCTGACAATTAAGCTTTTTAGTCGGAGCTGAACACGGACCCGGTAATTTGAATCAAATAAAAATTAATCGACTATGTCTCGTATTGGAAAACAACCGGTAGTTATACCATCCGGCATTACAGTAACAGTAAACAATGAAAATGTGGTTACTGTAAAAGGCCCTAAGGGAGAATTGAAAGAAGCGGTGGATCGCGATATCACCGTAACGGTGAATGAAGGAGAAGTTTTATTTGTTAGACCTACCGACCAGATCCGCCATCGTGCCATGCATGGTTTGTACCGTGCTTTGGTTGGAAATATGGTAAAAGGTGTTACGGAAGGATATAAGAAAGAGTTGGAATTAGTAGGGGTAGGTTTTAAGGCTGCCAATACAGGAAATTTGTTGGACTTGGCTTTGGGTTATTCGCATAACATCATTTTCGAAATTCCCAAGGAATTAAAAGTTGCCACTGTAACAGAAAAAGGCCAGAATCCAAAGATTATGCTGGAAGGGAT
This sequence comes from Bacteroidota bacterium, assembly GCA_039795695.1. Taxonomy (GTDB): domain Bacteria; phylum Bacteroidota; class Bacteroidia; order Chitinophagales; family Chitinophagaceae; genus Sediminibacterium. The sequence continues at coordinate 3,459 of JBDKLG010000095.1, read as the reverse complement.
TGACAAGCAATTGCTGGGCCAGGTAGCAGCCAAATTACGCAGCTTACGTAAGCCTGAACCATACAAAGGAAAAGGTGTGAAATATGCAGGTGAAATTCTGAGAAGAAAAGCTGGTAAAGCAGCCGGTAAATAAGCTTAAAGGCTGATAGGCTCGCGGTTTTCAAAACAGTAAAACCAAAGCTGAAGAAACAACAATAAATAATCAACAAACCCTCCGGCAGCATCGGAAGGACTAAATAGATAACAATGAGTAAGCTAATTCAAAGACAGAAGATCAGGTACCGCATTCGCAAGAAGGTTGCAGGTACTGCTGTAAAGCCACGTCTGTCTGTATTCAGGAGCAATGCCGAGATTTATGCTCAATTGATTGATGATGATAATTCAGTAACCCTGGTTTCAGCGTCTTCAAGAGATAAGGATATTGCTGCACAAAAAGTAACCAAGACTGAGAAGTCAAAACTGGTTGGAGCTGTTATTGCACGTAAAGCGATTGAATTGGGATTAACTGCCTGTGTGTTCGACAGGGGTGGTAATCTGTATCATGGTCGTGTAAAATCAGTTGCTGACGGCGCCAGAGAGGGCGGTCTTCAATTCTAATTTGCTAACAACAATTAATCGTTAGATAAATGTCTAAACTAAGCGTAAATAAAGTAAAAGCCGGTGGCGAACTTGAACTGAAAGAGAAAGTAGTTGCCATTAACCGTGTAGTAAAAACTACCAAGGGTGGTCGTACTTTCAGTTTCTCTGCACTGGTAGTTGTAGGAAATGAACATGGAGTGGTTGGCCAGGGATTAGGAAAAGCAAAAGAAGTACAGGAAGCAATAGCTAAGGGTATTGAAGATGCTAAAAAGAACCTGGTTAAAGTACCTATCATGCACGGAACAATTCCTCATGACCAGTGGGCGAAAGAAGGTGCTGCAAAAGTATTGATTAAACCGGCTGCACATGGAGCAGGTGTAATTGCAGGAGGAAGTATGCGTGCAGTATTGGAAAGCGCAGGTGTAACAGACGTTTTGGCCAAAAGCCTGGGCTCTGCCAACCCACACAATGTGGTTAAAGCAACCATCAAAGCACTGGGTCTTTTAAGAGAACCAGTTCAGGTAGCCAAACACAGAAGCCTGAAACTGAGTAAAGTATTTAATGGATAATTTTGATGGATGGTCAATGGTGAATAACCAAAGATTTTCATCACAAGCATAAAGATTTTCGTTATGAAAAAAATAAAAATCACACAGGTTAAAAGTGGAATTGACAGATCTGAGCGTCAGAAGCAGACATTGATTGCATTGGGTTTGAAAAAACTAAATGCGAGCAAAGAAGTGGAGGCAACTCCTCAGATACTGGGAATGGTTAATAAAGTTAGCCATTTGGTAAAAGTGGAAGAAATTGCCTAAAAGATTTGTAAGTGCTAATTAAGAATGAATAATTAAGGAAGTTCAATCTCTTTGGTTATTCATTTTTATTTATTTACATAAGCCTAGCATACATCGATTAACTAATCACTGCGAGGGGTGATTCCCCGTAAGTTCAAAATCAGTTTAAAATGAAACTACACACACTCAAGCCTGCAGAAGGCGCAACGCACAAAGCAATTCGTATCGGTCGTGGAGAAGCTTCCGGTAAAGGTGGTACTTCTACCAAAGGTAACAAAGGCGGCCAGAGCCGTGCCGGTTATAAGAGCAAAATGGCTCATGAAGGCGGACAGATGCCTATTCAGCGCCGTATCCCCAAGCGCGGATTTAAAAACATCAATCGTGTAGAATACAAAGTGTTTAACCTTGGCCAGATTGACCAATTGGTAGAAAAATACGGATTCACAGAAATCAGCCTTGAAAACCTCTATATCAATGGCTTGATTAGCCGTACCGATAAAATAAAAGTATTGGCAACCGGGGAGTTGAAAACCAAGCTTACATTCAAAGTAAATGCGGCAAGTGATAAAGCAAAGGGAGCTATTGAAGCTGCCGGTGGAACGATTGAAATAGTACAGTAATTTTATCGTAATTTGCCAGACGCACAAAGTGCGTCTTTTTGGTTTAAAAGTATTAACGTATTCAATTGCATCTAAGTGAAAAAATTAGTTCAGACTTTAAAGAATATTTGGACCATTGAAGAACTGCGCAACAAGATCATTGTTACGCTTGCTTTGGTTTTTACTTACCGACTGGGAAACCACATTGTATTGCCCGGCCTGGACCCCAATAAAATTGAAGCTGCACAACAGGCGGCAAAAAGTAATGGCCTGCTGGGCATATTTGATATGTTTGCAGGTGGGGGATTTTCACAGGCTTCTATATTGGCCTTAGGTATCATGCCTTATATCTCTGCATCAATTTTTATGCAGTTAATGACCATCCTGGTTCCTCAATTACAAAAAGTACAAAAGGAAGGAGATAGCGGAAGAAAAAAGATTAACCAGTGGACGCGTTACCTTACTGTTATCGTAACCGTATTTCAGGCCGGAGCCTATGTGGCTTACCTGAATAGTCCGGGTTATGCAGAAGCAATCCTTCCGGCTTATAAAGTATTCTTCGGGTTTTCAACGGTGATCACCTTAACCGCAGGCACTTTGTTTGTAATGTGGCTTGGTGAAAAAATTCAGGACAAAGGTTTGGGAAATGGTACTTCCATTATCATTATGGTTGGTATCTTATCACGTTTACCCATTTCTATTATTCAGGAATTTACCGCTAAGGAACAAAAAGGAGGAGGAGGATTGTTGATTTTCTTAATTGAAATCGCTATCCTTATCACCATTATCATGGGACTGATCATATTGGTTCAGGGTGTGAGAAAAATACCTGTAAACTATGCCAAACAAATTATCGGTAACCGACAATTTGGTGGAGCAAGACAGTTTCTTCCTGTTAAAGTGAACAGTGCCGGTGTAATGCCGATCATCTTTGCCCAGGCAATCATGTTTTTGCCAACATTGGTATCTTTTACCAATATTGATTCTGCTCAGGGTATTGTAAAAATATTCAATGACCACAGCAATATCTGGTACATGGTTATTTATTCTGTGATGGTTATTGGTTTTACCTTCCTGTATACAGCATTGATATTCAATCCTAAACAGATTTCAGAAGACCTTAAGCGAAACAATGGATTCATACCGGGTGTAAAGCCAGGTCAACCCACTGCAGATTATATTGGCTCAATCATGGATAAGATAACTTTACCGGGTGCTATTTTCCTTGCATTGGTGGGTATTCTTCCTGGATTCGCTCAACGCCTTGGGGTTACACAGGGATTCAGTTCTTTCTTTGGAGGAACATCTTTATTGATTATGGTGGGTGTTATTCTTGATACACTTCAGCAAATTGAGACTTATTTGTTGATGCGCCAGTATGATGGTTTAATGAAAAGTGGCCGTGTTCAGGGAAGACAAACAGTTTCCGGTACTACCATATAATTGAAAAAATAATTGAACTTTGTAACCTGTCTCCCGATTGTTCG